>NZ_JPXY01000046.1:0-122199 GCF_000771895.1 Gallibacterium genomosp. 2 | reverse complement strand
TACTATGCCAATAAAAAAACCTGCTTATAAAGCAGGTTTTTATCTTTTTATTATTTTTTTGTACTAGGAATGCTGAAACGTTTGTTAAAGCGTTCAACACGACCGCCAGTGTCAACAACACGTTGTTTACCAGTGAAGAATGGGTGGCATTTGTTGCACACATCTAAGCTAATATCGTGTCCGATAGTAGAACGAGTTTTAATCACATTACCGCAAGAGCAAGTCACTGTGATTTCTTTATATTCAGGATGAATACCTTGTTTCATAATAACCTCATTTGATGATGTACCGCTATTGGTCGCTTAAGCACCAACACCGTACATATTTTTACAAAAAAACATCGCACGATGGCGACAGTAAAAAGGAATGCGCATCATATAAGAAATGGTGGCGAAATTCAATACAATCAGATTAATTATTCTGAATATTAGGGGATTTATGGGAATTTGCCTATAATAAGCCGTTTATTTTGTTGAGGTAGTGATGAGAATTGTCCGTGTTGCGTTAGATATCGCATTAAGAAATCAGTTTGATTATTTATTGCCTGATTCATTGGAAGTTACAATTGGCGCAAGAGTGCTGGTTCCATTTGGCAAACAAAAGCGCATTGGCATTGTCAGTGAATTTTTGCCCGCAAGTGAAGTGGAAAATTTAAAAACAGTGCTGAAAGTATTGGATCAACAGCCACTGTTTGATGAAAAAATGTGGCAATTGGTGTTGTGGGCAAAAGATTATTATCACTATCCTATCGGTGAAGCCTTATTTACGGCTTTACCGCTAAAATTCCGCAAAGAAGAATATCCCTCATTAACGCAGCAACAGTTTTATCAATTAACTGCATTGGGCAAAGCAGCGCTGGCAGAAAATAGCCTAAAACGTGCATTAAAACAGCAAGAAATGTTGCAATTTTTGCAGCAACATCAACGCTTGGAAAAAGAGAGCAATATTTTTTCCGCCACGATAAAACGCCAATTATTGCAGAAAAATTATGTTGAATTAATCACAGATGAACAGCCTAAGCTATGGTTTGAGCGTGCGACAATTGACGCTATTCCATTAGTGAATGAAAAAAATAAATTGATGTTAAATAAAGAACAGGCGTTAGCGGTGAGTCAAATCTCTTTACGACAAGGTTTTCACAGCTGGTTATTGCAAGGCGTAACCGGTTCAGGAAAAACAGAAGTTTATTTGCAAGTGATTGAAGAGGTATTAAAACAGAAACGACAGGTGCTGGTTTTAGTGCCGGAAATCGGTTTAACACCACAAATCATTCGCCGTTTTAATTTGCGCTTTAATGTGCCGATTGGTGTTTTACATTCCAATATGACCGATAATGCACGTCTTCAAGTGTGGCAAGAAGCGAGAAGAGGCGAATTAGCGATAGTGATCGGCACCAGATCGGCGATTTTTACCCAATTCCCCGACTTGGGATTAATTGTGTTGGATGAAGAACACGATCAATCTTTTAAGCAACAGGAGGGTTGGCGCTATCACGCTAGAGATTTAGCAGTTTATCGCGCAAAACAGCACGATATTCCGATTATTTTAGGCAGTGCAACGCCGAGTTTAGAAAGTTTGCATAATGTAGAAAATCAAAAATATCATTTTATTCCATTGCGTTATCGGGCAACAAATCAGGTGGCGAACCATCAAATGGTAGTAGATTTAAAAACACAACCAATGGAAAATGGCTTGTCCTATGCGTTATTGCAGCAGATGAAACAAGTATTGGAACGCGGCGAGCAGGTGCTACTGTTTTTAAACCGTCGTGGTTTCGCACCGGTTTATTTATGCCACGAATGCGGAACGGTTGAAAGTTGTCCGCGTTGCAATCGACCTTATACTTATCACCAGTCTAGGCATATTTTGCAATGCCATCATTGTGATGCTCAAAAGCCGATTCCGTTTCAGTGTGCAAATTGCGGTTCAACTCATTTGTTGACGACTGGAATAGGAACGGAACAGCTGGAGCAGGTTTTACAGCAAAAATTTCCGCAATATCAAATTGCGCGTTTGGATCGAGATAATGTCACGAAAAAAGGGGAGTTGGATCGCTATTTAGACGAAATTGCGCAAGGGAAACGGCAGATTTTGATTGGAACGCAGATGTTGGCAAAAGGGCATCATTTCCCTAATGTCGGTTTAGTTGGATTGATCAATATTGATTCGGCACTCTTTTCTTCTGATTTTCGAGCGGAAGAACGTTTGGCGCAGCTTTATGTGCAGGTTGCCGGCAGAACGGGGCGAGGTAATAAAGCAGGGTTGGTTTTATTGCAAACACACTATCCGGAACATCCGTTGTTTAATACCTTGATTTCAAAAGGTTATTCAGCATTCAGCCAACAGGCGTTGTTGCAGCGGCAACAGTTTCAATTACCGCCGTATAGTTATCAGGCATTGTTAAAAGCCAGCGGAAATAATGAAACTCAGCTGTCACAAAGCCTGACTTTTTTTGTTGAACAAGTTAAAAACTTGCCGCAGGCGTGGTTGGAGCAGCTGCAAATTGTCGGTCCATTGCCGGCATTAATGGAAAAAAGAGCCGGCAAATATCGTTGGTATGTTCTGTTTCAACATCAACAACGCAGCAAATTGCATCAGGTGCTGTTTCATATTGAAACGTTGCTGAATACGAATAAGTCGGCATCGGGCGTAAGGTTATCATTGGATATTGATCCTTATGATTTTAGCTAATCCTCTAGTCAATATTTCAAAATTTCAGTAGAATTATTGGCTGTTTAAACGTTTTATATTATTTATTCAGTTAGGAAATTGTTGTGGCACAACGAGATTATGTTTCTAGAAGTTCAGCACCGCGAAAAAGACAACAAAATGGCGGCAAGAAAAAATTGTTAATTATCCTTATTTTAGCTATTGTCATTGTGTTTGCGGTTGCCCTTTTCTTTTTAAAAGAGAAATCACCGGTGAATCAACAGCAAGCAGCCGCTCCGACAGCTAATACCTCAACCACGACCAAGAAAAGCACCTTGCCCAGCCGCCCTGAAGAAGTTTGGAGTTATATCAAACAGCTTGAAACAAGAGAAGTGCCGGTTGATGATAATGTATCGTCAATTTCAAAAAATGTTCAGTTAACTGATGAGCAAAAGAAAATTTTATTACAGTTGGAACAGGAAAAATTAGCGGAACAGAAAGCACAAGCACAAAAAGCTCAGGAACAGGCAAAATTACAGCAGGAGTTAGCCAAAGCCCAACAAGAGCAAGCAAAACAGCAGGCCGCGCAACAGCGTCAAGCTGAAAAAGAGAGAAATGCGAATAGACAGCAGAGTCAGTCTATAACACCAGCAAAAACTGTGGTTGCCGAAGCAAAAACAGCAGATAACAGTCAAAGTAATAAAAATGCAGATAAAGGTGGTAGAAAATATGGCTTGCAGTGCGGTGCATTTAAAAACAAACCTCAAGCGGAAAATTTACAGGCACGTTTAGTAATGAGTGGCTTTAATGCTTTTACTAAAAGTTCAGCAGACTGGACACGTGTTTTTGTTGGACCGGTTGATAGCTACAATACCGCAGCAAGTAATAAATCTGCTCTTGCTGGGAAAGGTGTAGATTGCGTGGTTGTCGGAATGTAATAGGAAAAAATGATTTACAATAGGGAAGAGTGTTGGCGTCAAAACCAACACTTTTTTGTTATTTGTTATATTCGATTTTGATAGGAAAAGGAGAAGAAAAAATACACAAAAAATTATTGAGCTATGAATTTACTTGTATTTTGAAAAAGCCCATATAAATATATTGTAAAGGTGGAAATAAATGTATTTAGATGATTAAAAGGCATTATGAAAATAAATAAAGAGATAGCTCAAAAAATTGTGTGGCGCACAATGAAGATTATTCCCTATTCGGTTAATGTGATGGATGAGAATGGGGTGATTATCGCTTCAGGCAATGCCTCTCGTTTGAACCAACGTCACACAGGTGCTGTTCTGGCGATTAGAGAAAATCGGGTAGTGGAAATTACGGCAGAATTGGCAAAATTATGGAATTTTGAGGCGCAAGAAGGGATCAATCTACCAATCAATTATCAAGGCAAAATACTTGGTGTTGTCGGCATTTCCGGTAAACCTGATGAGGTGAAGCCATTTGCGGAATTAGTGAAAATGAGTGCGGAATTGATTGCTGAGCAGGCATTTGTGCTTGAACAGGAGCGTTGGCATCATCGCTATAAAGAAGAATTTATATTGCAATTATTAAATGGAGTCCAGAATACAGATTATTCCGCACAGCAAGCTGCTTTTTTTGCTATTGATTTAACTAAACCTTATACTGTTATAATTATTAAATTAATAGATTCAACAAAAGTAGATTTACAGGAATTGATTAATTATTTGGTACAAATTCAAAATGAGCAGGAGCTTCATTTTGTTCTGCTTTCTTTTGAATCTGTTGTTGTGTTGAGTGCCAATCCTCAGGTTAAAAATCGCCAATATTTATATAAATTATTGCCACCGAATAGTGATACTCATGGCTATAAATTTGCCGTAGGAGCAATGAGAACGAATGATATTGATCTATCTTTTTCTTACAAAACAGCGGTTAGTACATTAGCGTATGGACAGCGTTTTTTTCCGAAACGAAATGTTTATTTCTTTGAAGAATATAAATTGCCGGTATTACTGGATGAATTATTACAATCGTGGCAAGTATCCGAATTACTTAAACCGCTACAAACGTTATATCAAAAAGATCATTCTCATCAATTACAAAAAACCTTGCAGCAATATTTTTTCTCAAATTGTGATCCGGCACGCACTGCAACGGAACTCTTTATTCATATCAATACATTGCGTTATCGGCTGAATAGAATTGAGCAAATAACAGGCTTGTCTTTCAATAAGATAGAAGAGCTTTTTATCTTATATCTCAGTACATTATTACAACGATAATTGTATTTTTATACAAATTATTGACTATAAAAACATATTTTATTGTTATTTTAGATAATGTATTTTTTTTAATACGGTTAAATAATGCCTGTTGGATGCAATATAACAAAGGAGGCTTCTATGACAGGTGTTTCTCTTATTATCAGTTTTATCATTGCGATTATGGTAATGATCTGGATGATTGCCAAATTGAAAGTTCATCCGTTTTTAGCTTTGATGAGTGTTTCTTTAGCGTTAGCATTATTGGCTGGAATACCGCTAAATAAAATTCCAACTATGATAGGAGATGGATTTAGCGGAACATTCAAAAGTATCGGTATTGTTATTATATTTGGTGCGATTATTGGTACTGTTCTCGAGAAAACAGGTGCGGCATTAAAATTGGCTGATATGGTGGTTAAAGTTGTTGGACAAAAAAGACCTGAATTAGCAATGTTGATTATGGGATGGGTTGTTGGTATTCCTGTTTTCTGTGATAGTGGTTTTGTAGTGTTAAACCCGATCAGAGAAGCAATACAGAAGAAAATTGCTGCTAATCCTGTTGGAACAGCAGTGGCATTGAGTGGTGGTCTTTATGCGGCACACGTTTTCATTCCGCCAACACCGGGACCAATTGCAGTCGCTGGAGGAATCGGTCTTGAACATAACTTATTATTAGTCATTGTGATGGGGATTGTCGTTTCCATACCGGTTTTAGCGGCAAGTTATCTTTTTGCAAAATATATTGGTAAACGTGTTACTGTTAGCAGTGATGGCAAAGATGATGAATTAATTGCTCAAAGCTATGATGAGTTGCTTAAACGTTACGGTAAATTACCGAGTGGTGGTTTAAGTTTAGCTCCGATTTTTATTCCAATTATTTTGATGGCATTAGGATCAATTACTAAAATCTTAGGTTTAAGTGGTGATGTCAGCAATTTAATTCTATTTTTAGGTCATCCAATCCTTGCACTTGCAGTTGGCGTGGTGTTTGCTGTAATTTTGATTTTCCATTCAGGAAAAGCGAACGAATTTGAACAATTAACTAATGATACATTAAAAATTGTTGGTCCGATTTTGTTTATCACCGCAGCTGGTGGTGTATTAGGCAAAGTTATTGTTGAAGCTGGTTTTGTTGAATATATTAAACAGAATGCGGTTACTATCAGTACTGCCGGCATTTTCTTCCCATTTTTAATTTCTGCCATTTTGAAAACTGCACAAGGCAGTTCCACAGTGGCAATGATTACAACCGCAGCGATTATGGGAATGTTTAATGTGAATGACTCTTTAATGAGCACATTGGGATTAACTTCTGAAATAGCCGCAGCCTTGACCGTAATGGCAATCGCTGCGGGTGCAATGTGTGTTTCTCACGCAAATGACAGTTATTTCTGGGTAGTGACCAACTTTAGTAAAATGACTCCGCAACAGGGCTATCGTACACAAACAGCATTGACTTTTATTATGGGAATTGTGGGTATATTAACAGTTTATCTATTATCTCTCATCTTATTGTAACTAAGGAGTTAATATGAAAATTGTGATTGCCCCTGATTCATTTAAAGAAAGTCTGACCGCATTACAAGTTGCGCAAGCAATAGAAATTGGGTTTAAAAAAATCTTTCCCGATGCGGAATATGTTAAAGTGCCGATGGCAGATGGAGGTGAAGGTACAGTGCAATCTCTGATTGATGCTTGGAAAGGGCAATCAATGATAACAGAAGTTACCGCTCCTTTGGGTAATAAAGTATTGGCTAAGTGGGGGTTATCTGCTGATAGGAAGACTGCCATTATTGAAATGGCAGAGGCTTCTGGGCTACATCTTGTAGATGAAAATAAACGAAATCCTCTTATTACTAGTAGTTATGGCACAGGTGAATTGATTAAAGCTGCATTAAATTTAGGTGTAGAGAAAATTATTTTAGGCATTGGAGGCAGTGCTACGAATGATGCAGGTGTTGGAATGTTGCAAGCATTAGGAGCCGCATTTTTAGATAATAAGGGGAAACCGTTAGTAGCAGGTGGTGCAGCGTTAAAACGATTGTCTAAAATTGATCTGTCTACTTTGGATCCAAGATTGGCAACAACACAGATTGAAGTGGCTTGTGATGTGGATAACCCGTTATGTGGTGAACGTGGTGCTTCGGCAGTATTCGGTCCCCAAAAGGGGGCTACAGTGGCAATGATTAAAGAATTGGATGCAGCCCTCTCTTTCTTCTCGCAAAAAGTAGAACAGCAATTAAATAAGGATATTGCCAATATTGCAGGTGCTGGTGCTGCTGGTGGTATGGGGGCAGGGCTACAATTATTACCTAATTGTCATCTTAAGTCAGGTGTTGACATAGTTATCGAAGCAACAAATTTAGCGGAAGTAATGATAGATGCTGATTTAGTGATTACCGGTGAAGGCAGGATGGATAGCCAAACAGTGTATGGTAAAACACCGGTTGGTGTAGCAAAAACGGCAAAACGTTTCAATAAAGCAGTGATTGCCATAGTGGGATGTTTACGAGCAGATTATGAAGTAGTTTATGATGCCGGAATTGATGCGGTTTTCCCAATTATTCGTAATGTAGCTTCATTGTCAGATACTTTGGCACAAGGACGAGAAAATCTGATTTCCACCGCTCAAAATGTGGCAAGAACATTGAATTTGAAGATTTAAGATTAATATCGAAATATCCCTAATTTGTTCAATTAGGGATATTTTTATTTTTTAAAGGTTTAATAAGCGAAAGTTGCGCCGTCAGGGTTTCTCGGATCGGATGCGCCGAAGAAACCATCTTCTGTAGATTGTACAATTTGTACACGTCCCATTGAGGCTTTGGTTATTACCTTATATCCTTCTTTTTGTAAAAGGTGAATGGTATCCGGACTAATACCTTCTTCAATTCTTAATTCATCTGGTAGCCATTGATGATGGATGCGAGGTACAGAAATTGCTTCAGCAACATTCATTTTATAATCAATAGTATTTACAATACTTTGTAAGACTGTTGTAATAATTCGTGCACCACCAGGACTACCAGTAACGAGAAAAGGTTTATTATCTTTCATTACCAATGTTGGAGTCATTGATGATAATGGGCGTTTTTTTGCTGCAATAGCATTAGCCTCTCCACCGATTAAGCCAAAAGCATTTGGTACACCGGGTTTGGAAGAGAAATCATCCATTTCATTATTTAATAAAATTCCTGTACCTTCAGCAACGATACCACTGCCGAAATTAAGATTGAGTGTGTAGGTTACAGCAACAGCATTTCCGCTTTTATCCATAATAGAGTAGTGCGTGGTTTGATCACTTTCATAGAGTTGTGGTTCACTCGCTTTAATCTCTTTTGATGGAACGATATGATCTGAAGGAATTTTTTTGACCAATTCATCCGCATATTTTTTAGAAATTAAACCATTTAAAGGAATTTTAACGAAATCCGGATCGCCTAAATATTCAGAGCGATCGGCATAAGCTAGTTTCATTGCTTCCGCGTATTTAGTAATGGCTTTTGCACTGTTTGCCCCATATTTCTCTAAAGGATAATGTTCGAGAATATTTAATATTTGAATAAGATGTGCGCCACCGGAGCTTGGTGGTGGCATAGTAACAATTTTATATCCACGATAATTTCCAGTAACAGGTTTGCGTTCAATAACACGATAGCTTTTCATATCTTCTAAAGTGATTAAGCCACCGTATTTTTCCATTTCTTTTACAATTTTTTCAGCAATTTCACCTTGGTAGAAAGCTTGAGAACCTTGTTTGGCAATAAGCTGCAATGAATGAGCTAAGTCTTTCTGAATTAAACGATCACCGCTTGTCAGAGGTTGCTCACCTTTGAAAAAGATAGCTTTTGTGCTTTCCCATTTAGCAAGATTATCTTTTTCTATAGCTAATGTTTTCCCTAGGGTATCACTGATAATAAAGCCTTCATTGGCAAGTTTAATTGCTGGTGCGATCACTTTTTCCAATGACATAGTTCCCCATTTTTTCAAAGCATATTCCATTCCTGCTACCGTTCCGGGGACACCAACGGCAAAGTGAGTGAATAATGATTTTCCATCAATAACATTACCTTTTTCATCAAGGTACATATTTTTGTGAGCTTTTAATGGCGCTATTTCACGAAAATCTATTGCAAAATTTTCACCAGATTTTGCATCGTGTAATACCATAAAACCACCGCCACCAATATTACCTGCATTTGGTAAAACAACAGCTAATGCAAAGCCGACTGCAACGGCAGCATCAATAGCATTCCCTCCCTCTTTTAAAATCTGTAAACCCACTTGACTGGCAAGATGTTGTTCTGTAGCCACAATACCTTGTGTACCATAAACAGGATGAAAAATATCTTTACTGCTGTCATAACGTAAAGCGGCAGCGATAGTTTGTTTTGTAGCTTGTGTTGTTTGAGATGTATCTTCTAACGACGAGTATTTACTATCAATTTGTTGTGAGGATTGTATTGGTTGAGGCGCGGTATTTGAGAATACGGCAGTGCTGACTAATGGTAATGTTAGTAATAAAGTGAATAAATTCTTTTTCCGGTTGCGAAATGATTTTGGCATAGAATAACTCCATATTGGGGAATAATAAGAAAGAAATATAGATTTAACAAAATATTTTTAATTTTGCAATATTTTTAACAAATGTAATTATTTTGTTATGTTTTTAGTGGGTGAATAGTGGGGTTAATGGTTATAGTGAAGAGATATAATGAAAATAAACTTCACTAAGCTGTTAATAAAAAATCCTTTATCTTAATAGATAAAGGATATTTGAAAGAATAATAAGAATAGATTTCCTTTAAAGAATAAAGGAAATCCTGAATCTAAATTAATTTGTCACAAATTATTCTTCTTCGTTTGTTACGGCGATGTCTTCTTCCTGATTGACTGCATTTGCTTGATGATTATGATGAGAAATTGCGCGTGCAGGGACAACAGTAGAAATAGCGTGTTTATATACCATTTGGCTTACAGTATTTTTAAGAAGAATAACAAATTGGTCAAATGATTCAATTTGACCTTGCAACTTAATACCGTTTACGAGGTAGATTGAAACCGGAATACGTTCACGACGAAGTGCATTTAAATAAGGATCTTGTAATGATTGTCCTTTTGCCATTTTCTTTTCCTTTTTTATTAAAATAATCAATAATGTCTGTAAGATCTTAGTTTTAGTAGCTATGCAATCGATTAAACTAAGAAACTGAACCAGCTTTAAACAGCTTATGCAACAATATAACAATAATATTTTGTGCTGTCATCAATGAAATTAACTGATCAGGAATTTATCTTTAATTTTGTGCTATTTTTTCAAGAATTTCTTGCTCTGATTGTTTGATATTTAGACTATCCAGCCAATTTATTGGTGAATTCCAACCACGAAGCCAAGTAATTTGCCGTTTTGCTAGTTGTCTTGTAGCACAAATGCTACGATATTTCATTTCTGCAAAATCATATTTTCCTTGTAGAAATTCCCACATTTGACGATAACCGACACAACGAATGGATGGTAAATTTAAGTGCAGATCCTTTCTAGCGAAGAGTTTTTCTACCTCTTGTTGAAAACCTTGTTCCAACATCTGTTGGAAACGAAGCTCTATACGCTGATGCAAAATAGCACGTTCTTTTGGAGTAATAGCAAATTGCAACAGTTGATAAGGTAAAGGTTCTCCTTTTTGTTCAGTTAATTCAGTCAGTGATTTTCCGGTTAAGTAATAGACTTCCAATGCACGATTAATACGTTGTGGATCATTTGGATGGATACGTTGTGCTGATTGAGGATCAATTACCGCAAGTTGCTGATGTAACCCTTGCCATCCTATTTGTTCTGCTTGTTTTTCTATTTGCGTTCTGATTTCAGCATTTGCCTGTGGTAGTGGAGAAAGCCCTTCCAATAAGGCCTTGTAATAGAGCATTGTGCCACCAACCAGCAATGGAATTTTTCCTTTAGCAGTAATCTTTTGCATTAAAGTTAAAGCATCATTACGAAAATCGGCAGCAGAATAGCTTTCTGCAGGATCTTTAATATCAATTAGATGATGTGGTACGATAGCTAATTCTTCCGGTGTCGGTTTGGCTGTGCCAATGTCCATTCCTCGATAAATAAGTGCAGAGTCGACACTGATAATTTCACAAGGTATTTTTTTTGCTAATTGTAATGCCAGACCGGTTTTGCCTGATGCAGTCGGTCCCATTAAAGAGAGTGCAAGCGGTTTTTTATCCATAATGTTAATTTGTAACGAAATAAGGCGTTAAGTCAATTTGGTGACAATATTGCATAATATCTTGGTTTCCCGGCAATAATTGTTCCGTATCCTGTAATAAAGTAATGGCATCAGCCAATACACTAATAGGTTTAAATGTAATTTGTTGGCAAACGGAATTTAAAAATTGAGGAAAATCATCAAACGTTTGACTAAGTAACGAAATTACAATCTGTTGTAGATTTTGTTGTCGTAATAGCGTTGCTACTTGAGTAATAGTAATACGCTGATCGTAACATTGAATATGAAAACCGGCTTGAGTGAAAAACGTTTGATATTGGTTAAAATTTTCCAATTGAGAGTTATCCAACTGAAATGTTGTTGGAATCAGCAAAGCTTGCATCGGTTTATCTGGTTTTTGTAGCTGTAAACTACAATGCAACTGTTGTAATTTTTGTATTGACAATAAATACAGCTGTTCTTGTTGCTGTAAGCATAAATAGCCTTGAGACAATAAGGTTAAGACTTTCAAGTGATCATCATTTTGTTCGGTTCGATTCGATGATGGCATAATAACGTCTGTTTCTGTTGTAGTAGAATGATTACTACTGAGAGATTCAGATGAAATATTTTTGTCTGAATGTGAAGATTGCAGTAATTTCTCATATTGACGATAAGCAGCTTTATCATTTTGAGAGGAATGAGGGATTGCCCAACGGTTTATTGCATTTGTATTAAAAATATTATCTCCAGCGGCTTGTCGATTATTTTTGAATGCCGGAGGAAATGTATTATCTAGGTTGAGAGTTGATTGATAATGAGCATTAGGTTCAGCAATATTTTGCGATTTTTCTGATTCGACAACCATAGCGGTTTTATCGTTTTGTGCAAATAATTCTGTCGTTTGTGCCAATGCATTGGCAACACCTTGTAAAATAAAATCGTGTACTAAGCGTGCCTGATGAAAACGTACTTCGTGTTTAGTAGGGTGAACATTCACATCAACCAAAGTAGGATCGAGATCGAGAAATAAAATAAAAGCAGGATATTGATCAGGCGAAAGATAATCGGCATAGGCTTGGCGAACGGCGTGTAAAATCACTTTGTCTTTCATCATTCTGCCATTGACATAACTGAAGTTAAAATCATTTTGAGAACGGAAAAATCTTGGTTCTGCTACCCAACCTTGTAAGTGCATTTCTTCATATTGCCAATCAATGCGTAAAGCGTGTTCGGTAAAGTCAGTACCACAAATTGTCGCAAGACGTTTTAATTGGCTGTTAGTGTCATTTGCTGCTTTATATTGGTGAATCAATTTTCCATTATGGGTTAATGTAAAATGCACTGTCGGTTTTGCTAATGCAATTCTTTTCACCACCTCATCAATATGGGCGAATTCAGTTTTATCGGAACGCAAAAATTTACGGCGTGCGGGGGTATTAAAAAAGAGATTTTCTACCTCAACAGTTGTACCGATTGGATGAGAAGCCGGTTTGATGGTAGTATCCATTTCCTGCCCTTGGGCATAAACTTGCCACGCTTCGGTCTGTTCCGCTGTTCGAGAAGTCAGCGTTAAACGAGAAACGGAACTGATACTTGCTAGGGCTTCACCACGAAAACCTAGACTTAAAATATTTTCCAAATCATCCAAAGTGGCGATTTTGCTGGTGGCGTGGCGTACTAAAGAAAGTTGAATTTCCTCTTTCGCAATGCCATAACCATTGTCACGAATACGGATCAAACGACTGCCACTTTGTTCTATATCAATTTGGATTTTATCAGCTCCGGCATCAAGACTGTTTTCAATCAACTCTTTGACAACGGAAGCTGGGCGTTCAACCACTTCCCCAGCGGCAATTTGGTTAGCGAGAAGTGGAGGTAGTATTTGAATAGGCATAATTAATTCTCCGTTAATCGTACTTTTTGTCCGACTAAAAGATGATCTGGATTTAATTTAGGATTTAGCTTTAATAGTCTGTTAACAGAAATATTGTAAGTTCGTGAAATCTGATATAGCGTCTCATCTTTCCTGACAGTATGGAATGTTGGTAATTTCTCATTTTTGTCTTTATTTTTATTTTGCTGTTGCTTATTGCTGTTTGTATGAGGAGATGTATTTTCAATATTATGGTTGTTGCTTAGATTATTTTTACGATAATCGACTAAACCGAGGTAAATAGCACGTGCAATTTGACGGCGATAAGAGAGAGTATTCAGTTTTTGCTCTTCAATCTTATTACTAACAAATCCGGTTTCAACTAATACCGATGGAATATCTGGCGCACGTAGTACACCAAGGCTGGCGTGTTGTGGTTCTTTGCGACTTAATTGAGCAATTTGACCGAAACGGCGTAAAATATTATCACCAAGTTCGTAACCTACCCGTTGCGAATGCCCAAATTGTAAGTCAAGTACGGTTTGCCCTAAATATTTTTCATTATGTGTGGATAGCACATTACCGGCACCACCCAATAGTTCTGACTGTTTTTCGTGATCTTCAAGCCATTTTCCCATTTCACTGTTGGCTCTACGATTGGATAAAACCCATACGGAAGCTCCTTTTGGCGAAGCACTTGGTGCCGAATCAGCGTGGATAGAAATCAAAAAATTAGCTTTATATTTACGCGCAATATCAGAACGATCCGGCACAGAAATAAAATAATCGCCGGAACGAGTTAAAACTGCTTTAAAGTTTGGATCTCGGTCAAGCAATGCTTTTAGCTCTTTAGCAATAGAAAGAGTGATATTTTTTTCTTTGATTTTTAGAATTTTACCAATAGCACCTGGATCTTTACCACCGTGTCCTGGGTCAATGGCTACAATGTATGTAGATGCACGATATGGTGTTGTAGTTGGTGGCGTAAAATTAACACTTGCTTCTTTTCGGTTTGTTTTTGAGGGGATGCTTTTTTTATCATTATTTTTGACAGCAACCGTTTTATTTGTACCGTTCGGATTAGCAATTTTTACTGAAATGGTATTGTTGTTGTGCATAAAAATGGCACGAACACTTTGTTCTAGCCGTAATACAACTCTAAGATTATTTGGACGAGCTGCTTTTGCTTGTTCAATGCTTTGTAGATTAGTGTTATTCTTACGAGGTAAAATGCCACGAACGCTATCACTATTAGAAAAATCTATGATTAAACGATTTGGTTTTTCAAGATAAAAATAACTATATTTTGTTGGAAAACTAAAGCGAAAATCGACTCTAGTTTCTTTATTGTTATTACTGATATTGATCGATTTTAATGTGCCGGCAACGCTCGACAAACTGACGGAAAAACATAGCAGTGTGATTAACCAATAAACAAATAGTGTTAATTTCTTCATCTTATTCTTTAATATCAACAGGTTAGTTATTTACAGTAAAAACAGCAGCCGTTATTTTGCTGGATCTGACTTTAAAGCGCAAATCATTTGAGCAGCGATATTTGAATTTGCAATGAGTGTGATTTGGCGTGCTTGTTCCTGATATTCAATATTGATGAGCAAATCAGGTTGTGGAATTATGTCACCACCTTTTTCTGCCCACTCTAGCAAGCAGAGTGCATTTTCACGAAAATAGTCACGGAAACCGATAAATTCTAACTCTTCCGGATCGCTTAACCGGTACAGATCAAAATGGTAAATGCTCTTTTGTGGCAAATGATACTCTTCCACTAAAGCGTAAGTTGGGCTTTTTACATTGCCTTGATAGCCCATTGCTTGAATAATTGATCTCGTTAGGGTAGTTTTACCAGCACCAAGTTGCCCATTAAGATAGATTACAAAATTTTGTGTCGGGGTGAGTAAAAAACGACTTAATTTTTGCCCTAAAGCAATAGTAGCCTCTTCATTCACAAGAAAAAGAGTTAATGATTCTGCCATAAAAAATCCTACAATCCTGAAAAAAAGATAGAAAAGTCTCTTATCATAGCAAAATTATTGAAATCGGATAAATTTTATTTGTTACAAGATTGTAAAAAATAAGCGAAAGGCATAAACTGAGGCGTATGCCTTAATTATCGTAGAGATCTTTCATTATGCTTTGTTTCCGCAAATACCCTTCAACTACCGCAATGCAATGTTTTGAAACTGCTGCTAGACATTTAAGTTTTACTAAAGCTGCTCAGGAACTGTATATGACACAAAGTGCCGTTAGTAAACAGGTGGCGCAACTGGAAGATTTGTTGCAGTTACAGCTGTTTGAACGCTCTTCACAAAGTCTTTATCTCACACCAGTTGGTAAAAAGTTTTATATTGAAATTGAAAATATCTTGAAACAAATCGAGCTTTCTACGATTGATGTGATGGCACACGGTGCTGAAACAGAAACGCTTAATCTTGTTTCCCACCCAACATTTTGTGCACGTTGGTTAGTGCCGGCTTTAAAGGAGTTTGGAAAAGCTAATCCTAAGATTCATCTTGATGTTAAAATGTCCGAATTTTTCGGACATTTTTGTGGATAATTGCGCACTAATTATTATAAGGCTAAAACGGTTCTGCCGAATTTGCCATTAATCACTAAGGCGGCGGCTTCATAAAAGGCGAATGCCGCACAAATCAAGCCTTCAATACCGGCAATGGTATGCAATGTTTCGCTATGGAGAAAATTGGCTGCCGCTAATAAGAAAAATAGGATAACCAACGAGCCGAAAACCAGTTTTCCGATAGTGTTGCCGGCTAAAGTGCCAATAAACATCACACAAGAGAGCAATCCCCAAATTAATAAGAAAAAGCCTAGTGATGTTGAATTGACGGCGGTTAATCCAGCTAGAGGCGCGACCCAAATGAAAACAAGTGCTAACCAAAATGCGCCATAGGAACAGAAAGCAGTAAAGCCAAAAGTGTTACCTTTTTTCCACTCCATAATTCCTGCAATAAATTGCGCCAATCCGCCATAAAAAATCCCCATACTCATAATCATTACATCGAGCTGGTAGAAACCGGCATTATGCAGATTTAGAAGGAAGGTCGTCATCGCAAAACCAAATAAACCAAGCGGTGTAGGATTTGCTGTTTGATCTTTAAGTATGCGTTCCATATTGGATCTCCTATAGTGGTTAAAAATTGATCTGATATTAACAGTTAAGAAATGATTTTGAAATATTTTTTTAATAAAAGATTGTTTTTTAGGAGTGAAAAAAGGGGAGCGAATATCTCCCCTTTTGATAGATGAATTTAAAAAATTTTGTCTATTATGACATCAATGCTGAAATATATTTCAACATCACGCCGGCAGCAATTGCTGAACCGATAACTCCGGCAACATTCGGCCCCATTGCGTGCATTAGTAAGAAGTTTTGTTTATCCGCTTCTAAACCTAATTTATTGGCAACGCGTGCTGCCATTGGTACTGCCGAAACGCCGGCAGCGCCAATTAATGGATTTAATGGGGTTTTACTGAAGCGATTCATCAATTTGCCCATTAAAACACCGCTAGCAGTACCGATACAGAATGCAATCACTCCCAATGCAAGAATACCAAGTGTTTGAGGTTGTAAGAATTTATCAGCAACCAGCTTGGCTCCAACGGAAAGCCCCAAGAAAATTGTTACGGTATTAATTAATGCATTTTGTGCTGTGTCACTTAGACGTTCTACAACGCCACTTTCACGCATTAAATTTCCGAAACAGAACATCCCTAACAACGGCGCAGCATCTGGAAGTAATAGCGCAACTAGCAGTAACAGGATGATAGGGAACAGAATTTTTTCCCTTTTGCTGACCGGACGTAATTGCACCATACGAATTTTACGTTCTTGTTCAGACGTTAAGGCACGCATAATTGGCGGTTGGATTAGTGGCACCAAAGCCATATAAGAGTATGCGGCAACGGCAATTGCTCCCAGTAACTCTGGTGCTAATTTGCTGGCTAAATAGATTGCAGTCGGTCCATCCGCCCCACCGATAATTCCGATGGCTGCTGATTGCGGTAAAGTAAATTCAATAATGCCGAAATAGTTTAATGCTAATGCACCCAGAACGGTGGCAAAAATACCGAATTGTGCTGCTGCACCAAGTAATAATGTTTTAGGATTAGCAATTAATGGACCGAAATCAGTCATTGCCCCGACTCCCATAAAGATAATCAACGGAGCGACACCAGAGTGGATAGCAACGTGATAAAACTGTGCCAAAACGCCCGGTGTGTAACCTAAATCGGTTGCCAAACTCTCCAACTCTTCTTGCACGGAAGGGAGCGCAGTTGCTAATGCCGCTTTAATAGAAGCCGGATCACTGGCACTACCGAGTTTAGCGGCAACCAGTGTTAATTGATCGGCAATGCCTTGATGTAACAGGTTATCTAAGGCTGTCATCGCCAGACCGGCTTCGGGAATGTTGGATAATAATCCACCAAAACCGATTGGCAGCAATAACAGCGGTTCAAACTGACGGGCAATCGCCAACCAGATTAAGAGTAGGCTGACCGCCATCATTATGGCTTGACCAAAGCTGAGGTGCCATAACCCCATACCTTGTATTAATGCTACAAAACTTTCCATATTGATGTCCCTAGACTAATGTCATTAGTGTATCTCCGACCGCGACCATATCGCCTGCTTTGATTTTAATGCCTTGCACGGTACCGGCTTTGGCAGCACAGATTTGAGTTTCCATTTTCATCGCTTCAAGTACAAGCAACACATCATCTTGCGCTACCTGTTGTCCTTCTGTAACAACGACTTTAACAATTGATCCTGCCATTGGTGCGTTTACTGGTTCGCCTTGAGAGGATGATGAAGCTGGTGTAGCCGGAGCAGCAGGTGAGGCAACAGGTGTTGGTATTGGCGTAGGAGTAGGAGTAGGAGTAGGAGTAGGAGTTTGCGGTTGGCTGGCTGCAATTTGATCAATATTGCCACCGTTGCTGACTTTCACTACGAAGGCTTTGCCTTCAAGTTCAACGGTATAAATCGCAGATTCTGCAGTAGCCGGTTTAACCTCTGCTTTAACTGCGGCTTTTTCAACAGGTTTACCGGTTGGTTCAGGTTCAAATGCCGCTGGATTATTACGATTTTCAAGGAACTTCCAACCGACTTGAGGGAATAATGCAACAATAAGCACATCATCAATTTCATCTTTTGCCAGTTTAATTCCTTTTTCTGCCGCCTGTTGTTTTACTTCTGTGATTAACTTATCCATTTCCGGTGCAATATGGTCTGCTGGACGGTCGGTAATTGGCTGTTTTCCTTCTAAAACACGGGCTTGAAGTTCGGCATTAACTGGCGCCGGTGTTTTGCCATATTCGCCTTTTAGAATGCCGGCGGTTTCTTTGGCGATATTTTTATAACGTTCGCCCATTAAAACATTGATCACTGATTGAGTGCCGACAATTTGAGAAGTTGGTGTTACCAGTGGAATATAGCCTAAATCTTTGCGTACTTGTGGAATTTCTTTTAATACAAGATCCAATTTATCAGAGGCATTTTGTTGTTTTAATTGGCTTTCCAAGTTGGTCAACATTCCACCTGGAACCTGTGCGACTAAAATTCGGCTATCAACGCCTTTTAATTGACCTTCAAAAGCGACATATTTTTTACGAACCTCACGGAAATAAGCTGCAATTTTTTCAATTTTATGTAGATCAAGCCCGGTGTCGTAAGGCGTATTTTGTAATGTGGCAACCATTGACTCTGTAGCCGGATGACCATAAGTTCCGCTCATTGAAGAAATGGAAGTGTCGATACCGTCAACCCCAGCTTCAATTGCCTTTAATTGAGCCATTTCTGCCATACCGGTTGTTGAGTGGCAGTGTAAATGCAAGCGAACATCAAACCGTTTTTTGATTGCACTGACCAGTTCATAAGCCGCCATTGGCGTTAAAATACCTGACATATCCTTGATTACAAGGGAATCAATACCAATTTCAAGCAATTGCTCAGTAGTATCCAACCAGGTTTCCAAAGTATGAACCGGACTGGTGGTGTAGCTCAATGTACCTTGTGCGTGGCCGCCATTTTTACGCACAGCGGTCAATGCCTGTTTCATATTACGAGGATCGTTCATCGCATCGAAAACGCGGAATACGCTCATTCCGTTGGCGACGGCGCGTTCAACAAAGCGATCGACTACATCATCAGCATAATGACGATAACCAAGAATATTTTGACCGCGTAAAAGCATTTGCAAAGGCGTTTTTGGCATTGCTTTTTTCAATTCACGCAAACGAACCCAAGGATCTTCGCCTAAAAAACGGATACAGGCATCAAAAGTAGCACCACCCCACGCTTCTAAAGACCAATAGCCGACTTCATCCAACTCAGCGGCAATTGGTAACATATCTTTTAAACGTAAACGAGTGGCGAATAAAGATTGATGAGCATCGCGTAAAACGACATCGGTAATTGCGATTTTTTTAGCTTGTACTGTCATAATTTAGTTCCTTACTTGATTCCTTGTTGACGACGATGGTGCGCTATTGCAGCAATGATGACCGGGCGCAACCGTTCGATATCATCTGTTGTTTTTGGTGCTGAAATTTGAGAGTTCTCAGTGGATGTAGTTGCAAGTGGAGGAGGGGAAAAGCGATTAATCATATTGGACATTAGGCTAATTAGAAAGATCAGTAAAATAAGAAAACCGATCACGAAGCCCATACCGGAAAACATAAGATTTACGCCTTCCATCAAGAGTTCCAGTTTAGTCATAAACAACTCCTTGCACTGATTTCAAGTCTGTCAATTACTACTAAAAAGAGAGGGAAGAAAATGCTCTTCCCATTTTTAGTGAGTGGTGATCTTAGCTTAAGATGCTAAGTTTAGAATTTGTAAAATACTTTATAACAGTCAAATTGAGTTTGCATAAAAATTTTTGCAATTCTGTGAAGTGGATCAAAAGAAATTTTGTTATTGGCACTTTATTTCTGCTTCACAAGAGATTAACTGAATAATCCTCCAATGTATTTAGATAAAGTGATTGCACTTAAAATTGCCATTAAAATAACAACGATAGCACCTGATATTGTCATCCAGATTGGATGTTTATAGTTGCCAACAATTTTTGTTTTGTGTGCGGCTAATAAAATTAACCCCAACGATATAGGTAGAATTAAACCGTTTAATGTTCCGACAAAAACTAAAACTTGCGCAGGCTTACCTACTGTTGCTAATACGGCTGTTGATATAACTATAAAGGCAATAATCCAGTAGTTTTTATGTTTTTCAATTGCTGGTGAAAAACTGGTAATGAATGAAACTGATGTATAAGCAGCCCCGATAACAGATGTAATGGATGCGGCCCAAATCACGATACCGAAGATAATCAGCCCTACATTACCGGCAACGTGAGAAAATGGAGTGGAAGCTGGATTGGCGGGGTTTAGTTTAACGCCTAAGGAAACAACACCAAGCACTGCCAAAAAGAGTACGACACGCATAATAGAAGCGATTAAAATAGCAGAAACAGAACTTTTACTGACTTCTTTTAATGAATCTTGTCCTTTGATGCCGGCATCAAGTAATCTGTGCGCACCGGCAAAAGTGATATACCCACCAACTGTTCCCCCAACAAGAGTAACGATAGCGATAACATCAATTTTTTCTGGGATAAATGTGTGTATGGCAGCATCTGCTAATGGAGGCTGTGCATTGACGGCAACATAAATAGTGAGTGCAATCATCACAAACCCCATTAATTGTGCAAATCGATCCATTATTTTCCCAGCCTCTTTAAATAAGAAAATACCTACCGCAATTGCACCACTGATGATAGCTCCTACTTCGGGTTCAAGCCCAGTTAAAATATTTAAACCGAGACCGGCACCACCAACGTTTCCTATGTTAAAAGCTAATCCTCCTATCACTATCAGAACAGCAAGGAAATAACCTGCGCCTGGTAGTACTTGATTAGCAATATCTTGAGCTTTCTTTTCTGAAACGGCAACGATTCGCCAAATATTAAGTTGAGCTCCAATATCTAATAGAATGGAAAGTAGAATAACAAAGCCGAAACTGGCTAATAACGATTGAGTAAAGGTGGCGGTTTGTGTGAGAAATCCCGGTCCGATAGCAGAGGTTGCCATTAAAAAAGCGGCACCGAGTAATGCGCTACGATTTTTTATCATAGGTACTCCTTTTTATGTGATTAAATTAATTGGGGGTTAAATGGATTTGGTGTTCAGTCAGTGCCTTACGAATTTTTTCAGCAAATAAAATTGCGTGTTCTCCATCTCCGTGTAAACAGATACTGTCCGCTTGGATAGAAACATCTTTCCCATCAACAGTTTTCACCGAACCTAGTAAGACCATTTGTAGAACTTGGCTAATTGCTTCGTCATCATTATCTACTAATGCATTTGCTTGAGAACGTGGTACTAAGGAACCGTCAGCTAAATAATGACGATCTGCGAATACTTCAGAAATTATTTCAAGTCCGCATTGTTGTGCAACCTTTAACATTAAGCTACCGGATAACCCCATCAGTTTAAGTGAAGGATCAAATTGCTTAATCGTTAGCGCAATTAATGTTGCCAACGATTCATCTTTAGCTGCTTGATTGTATAACGCACCGTGAGGCTTAACATAGGATAGTGAAACACCTTCGGCATCACATAAGGCTTTGACGGCACCGAGTTGGTATAGCAAACAGGCTTTTAGCTTTTCATCGGGTAACTGCATATTGGTGCGTCCAAAATTTTCTCTATCAGGAAAACTGGGATGTGCACCGATACGCACATTGTTTTCTTTAGCCCATCGAATTGCTTTATGCATTTCATTAAAATCACCGGCGTGTAGTCCGCAAGCAATATTAGCGGAAGTGACTAACTGCAATAAGTGTTGATCGTTACTACAGCCTTCGGCGAGATCAACATTCAAATCAACGTGTTTCATTTATAACTCTCCGTATATTGTTGAGATAATTCTGATTTTTTTGATAAATTTCTAATGCGTATTGTCGTGAAGTTAATTGGAAATAGATCTCGCTACCAAAAGGGTTTTGAGCTAAACGTCCAAGATCAGCTTGAATAACACAACCCAATTTAGGGTAACCTCCAGTAGTTTGTGTATCTGCCATTAAAATTATCGGTTGACCGTCCGGTGGTACTTGTATTGTCCCCATTGGTGCGGCATAAGAAAGCATTTCGAGTGTACTTTTTAATTTCAAAGGTTGTTCGCCGTAGAAACGGTAGCCCATACGGTTACTGTTTGCTGCTAATTTCCACGCTTGTTCTGTAAAACTTTGCTGACTTTTTGTGGTAAAAGAATCAAATTCAGAGGAAGTAATCACATAAATATGGTTAGTAAAAGAAATAGGCTCGATACCGATAGATGATAATGTTTGGTCGCGTTTTACCGTAGGAATATGATCACCTGCTTTTAATAAACGACCGCAATAACCGCCAAAAGCTGCCTTGATATCTGTACTGTAAGAATCCAATACTTTAGATACTAAAAAACCACCAGCGACACAGAGATAAGCATAATTTCCTTGTGTGATACGTTTAATTGTTAAGCGTTGTCTAGCTTTGGCAGTATAACGCCAATAGGAGTAGATTGGTGTATCATCAAGATTAGCTTCACATAATGCACCAGTGATACAAAATGGGGTATCACAATCGAAAGTAATGCTTAGTCCCCCTAGTGTAATTTCAATTGCAGGAGTATTTTCTTCATTATGTAATAAAATATTTCCTGCTTGTAATGCAAGTGTATCCATTGCGCCTGCGTGACCAATCCCGAAATTGCGATATCCGAAACGTCCTAAATCTTGAATGTGAGCAAATGCATTGATATTTTCAATATAAATCATAGTTGAATACTCTCTGCGATAAAACGAACATTATCACCAGCTTGCAATAGAACCGGGGGAGTTTGTTGAATATCAAAAAGTGGCATTTCTGTTCTACCGATAAGTTGCCAACCTCCCGGTGAAGTAAATGGGTAAACTCCGGTTTGACTACCACCGATGCCAACTGAACCAGCAGGTACTTTGGTGCGAGGTTGACTGCGTCTTGGGGTATGTAGATTTTCAGGTAGTCCGCCTAAATAAGGGAAACCAGGTTGAAACCCCATCATAAATACGGTGTAGGTAGATGAGGTGTGGCGATGAATAATCTCTTTGGTGGTAGTTTGATGAAATTGGGCAACAGTAAAAAGATCTTCACCAAACTCTCCACCGTAATGAACTGGAATTTCGATTAATCGTGGTTGATGCTGAAATTGTTGCTGTTCTGATTGTTGCCATAACTGCTTCAGTTTTTTCTCTAATGCTGTTATATCAGTATCAATATGATAATAGATAGTGAAATTATTCATACCGACAACGACTTCTTCTACATCAGTGAAATGACGTGCGGAATCAGCCATAAACCAAATTCTTTGTTGTTTACTTAATTCTGCCGGAGGCGGTAATAAGACAAGTAATGAATGTTCGCTAGTATAGGAAAATGTAATCATTAGTGATAACTCCCGTTAAAAAACAGTTAAGTTTTTAAAGGTAATTGCAACAGCTGTCAAATAAAAAAAGAGAATCTAGAGTAGCAAAAATCAGAAATGTGATCTTACTCTCAAATTGTTAAATACATTTTGATAAAAATAAAAAAATTGGAGCGGGAAACGAGGCTCGAACTCGCGACCCCGACCTTGGCAAGGTCGTGCTCTACCAACTGAGCTATTCCCGCATTATAGAAAAATAGGAGGAAAAATGGAGCGGGAAACGAGGCTCGAACTCGCGACCCCGACCTTGGCAAGGTCGTGCTCTACCAACTGAGCTATTCCCGCTTAACGGTAGTGCATTATACGAATATTTTTCGCCAGTGCAACTACCGAACAAGAAAATCTGATGATTTATCAAGCAGTCGATTAATCAAGATTGATAAAGTGTTGGCGATAGTACGCTAATTCAGCAATAGATTCGCGAATATCATCCAATGCTAAATGTGAATTTTTCTTTTTAAAGCCCGATAAAATTTCCGGTTTCCAACGAGCTGCCAACTCTTTTAATGTGCTGACATCAAGATAGCGATAATGAAAATAATCTGCCAAATCAGGCATATAGTTAAAAATAAAACGTTTATCCTGTGCCACGCTGTTACCGCAAATCGGTGAAACGCCTTTTGGCACCCATTTTTTCAAAAAATCAAGTGTTTGTAATTCGGCAGCACGTTCTGTTAATTTACTTTGACGAACACGTTCAATTAAGCCGTTTGCGCTATGCGTTTTTTGGCACCATTCGTTCATTCCGGCTAAAATTTTATCATCCTGTTTGATTGCCAATACCGGCCCTTCCGCAAGAATGTTTAAATTTTTATCGGTCACAATAGTGGCGATTTCAATGATTCTATCTTTATTGGGATCAAGTCCGGTCATCTCTAAATCAATCCAGATGAGATTTTGTTTATCTAATTGCATATATCGGGTATCCTTTATTCTAATTTTGTGCAACATTTTACGCTATTTTTATAAAAACGATAAGGAGCGAAATTGAGTAAACGTAAGCTGACGTACAATCAACAACGGCGAATAGCCTCTAATCAGCATAGAAATTTGCATAAACATCAACAACAATTAAAACAGCAAGATACTTGGAGTGAGGATATGTTGGGGGCGGTGGAAGAGGGTGTTGTTGTGACACGTTATTCGCAACACGCTGATGTAGAAAATATCCAAGGAGAAAAGTTTCGCTGTAATTTACGTCGAACGTTGGCTGATATTGTGGTCGGTGATCGAGTTATTTGGCGCAAAGGCTTACAGGAAATGGATGGTATTAGCGGTGTGATTGAAGCAAAACACCCACGCCAAAGTGAGTTGACTCGTCCGGATTATTACGATGGCTTAAAGGTTATTGCCGCCAATATTGATCAAATCGCTATCGTTTCAGCTATTATGCCAAAATTGTCATTAAATATTATTGACCGCTATTTAGTGATTTGTGAAAAGGCAAATATTACACCTATTATCATCGTTAATAAGGTGGATTTGTTAGATGATGAACAACGTGACAAAGTAAAAAATTTACTGATGATTTATCAGAAAATAGGCTATCAAACCTTAATGTTGTCCACTTTAACGGGCGAAGGGATGAATGAACTGACAACATTATTATCGCAGGGAAACTCTATTTTTGTTGGGCAATCAGGTGTTGGAAAGTCCAGCTTGGTGAATGCTATTCTCCCAGAAATTAAAACGGAAGTGGGGGAAGTCAGTGAATCTTCTGGTTTAGGACAGCATACGACGACAGCATCAACGCTTTACCATTTACCACAAGGTGGCAATTTGATCGATTCACCCGGTATTCGTGAATTCGGGTTGTGGCATTTAGAAACTGATGATATTACTCGTGGTTATCGAGAATTTTTACCTTATTTGGGGACTTGTAAGTTTAAAGACTGTAAGCATCTTCAAGATCCGGGATGCTCAATAAGAGAGGCGGTAGAAGAAGGCGTGATTGATCCTATACGTTTGGAAAATTATCACCGTTTAATTGCAGCTAAAAATGAAACAAAATCCCAACGACATTTTAGTAGCGCTAAGATGAGAAAAGAAAAAAGTATTTGATTTCTGTTTAAATATTCGGCAATTGGGTTATTTTTTCTTAAAATTATCTAATAAAAATACGTAATTTTGTGCGGTAACGCAAATTTTCGAGGATTTATACTTGATTCTTAGCGAAGAATGTCGATACTAGCGATGACATTTATTTTATAAAATAAAATAAATATTGAAAAAATGTTGCTATTCTACATTTTGCGTTGCAGTTAAACGATAAAGTGTAGTTATTTTTTATTTAACCATCTATGAGATTTAAGGAGAGAAAAATGTATTCTCAAGAAATTACCATCACTGCGCCAAATGGTTTACACACTCGTCCAGCTGCTCAATTTGTAAAAGAAGCCAAAGGTTTCTCATCAGATATTACCGTGACTTCAGGCGGTAAAAGTGCAAGTGCAAAGAGTTTGTTTAAATTACAAACCTTAGGGTTAACTCAAGGTACTACAATCACTATCTCTGCAGAAGGTGAAGATGAAGTTGCGGCGGTTGATCATCTTGTCGCATTAATTCCGACTTTAGAATAATTTATTCCGAAGTTATCATTCTGTTCTATTTAGTGATTTTAAAGAAGGTTATATTATGATTTCAGGTATTTTAGCTTCCCCAGGCATTGTTTTTGGTAAAGCCTTAGTATTGAAAGAGGAACAAATTGTTCTTGATAAACGTAAAATTTCCGATGATGAAGTGGAAAGCGAAGTTGCTCGATTCTACAGAGGTAGAGAAGCGGCGTCAGCACAGTTAACTGCAATCAAGGAAAAGGCACGTCAAACTTTAGGTGAAGAAAAAGAAGCCATTTTTGAAGGTCATTTAATGATCTTGGAAGATGAGGAGTTGGAAGAAGAAATCGTAGCCTATTTAAAAGAACATAAAGTAACAGCGGATGTTGCGGCTTCTGTCATTATTGATCAGCAAGTCGCAATGCTTTCTGATATCGATGATGAATATCTTAAAGAGCGTGCTGGAGATATTCGTGATATTGGAAATCGTTTGTTGAAAAATATTTTAGGTATGAACATTATAGATTTGGGTGAAATTTCGGAAGAATCTATTTTAGTAGCATATGATCTTACTCCATCAGAAACTGCACAGCTTAATTTAGATAAAGTGCTTGGTTTTATTACTGATATTGGAGGAAGAACATCCCATACCTCTATTATGGCACGTTCTTTAGAATTACCTGCAATTGTCGGTACAAATGATGTTACTTCACGCATTAATACCGGTGATTATGTTGTACTTGATGCAATTAATAATGCTGTTTATGTTAATCCTACAGAAGAAGAAATAAGCCATTTACGAGCATTAGAACAAAAATATAAAGAAGAAAAAGCGGAATTAATTAAATTAAAAGATTTGCCAGCAGTTACGTTAGATGGTCGTCAAGTTGATGTTTGTGCCAATATTGGGACAATTCGTGATATTGATGGAGCAGAACGTAATGGTGCGGAAGGTGTTGGTTTATATCGTACAGAATTTTTATTTATGGATCGTGATCAGCTACCAAGCGAAGAAGAGCAATTCCAAGCATATAAAGCGGTGGTGGAAGCGATGAAAAACCGTTTAGTTATTTTACGTACAATGGATATTGGTGGCGATAAAGATTTGCCTTATATGAATTTGCCGAAAGAGATGAACCCTTTCTTAGGTTGGCGCGCTATCCGTATTGCGTTGGATCGTCGAGAAATTTTAATTGCTCAGTTAAGAGCGGTTTTACGTGCTTCAGCATTTGGTAAATTAGCTGTAATGTTTCCAATGATCATTTCCGTTGAGGAAGTGCGGGAATTGAAAGCGGTATTGGAAACATTAAAACAACAGTTACGTGAAGAAGGTAAAGATTTTGATGAAAATATTCAAGTTGGCGTAATGGTTGAAACACCGTCAGCAGCTGTTAATGCTAAATTCTTAGCGAAAGAAGTTGATTTCTTTAGTATCGGAACAAATGACTTAACACAATATACATTAGCAGTGGATCGTGGTAATGAATTGATTTCTCATCTTTATAATCCATTGACACCTTCAGTATTATCATTAATCAAACAAGTAATTGATGCTTCACACGCTGAGGGGAAATGGACAGGAATGTGTGGTGAATTAGCTGGGGATGAAAAAGCAACCATACTATTGCTTGGTATGGGCTTGGATGAGTTCAGTATGAGTGCAATTTCTGTGCCGAAAATTAAGAAATTAATTCGTAATGTGAATTATCAGGATGCACAGGATCTTGCAAAAGAAGTTTTACAGCAGCCTACAGCAGAAGATATTGAACAACTTATTTCTAATTTTTTAGCTGAAAAAGCATTAAATTAGATACAAATATAAAATTTTCCGCTAATATTAAGCACAGCTTGAGCTTAGAAATGATTCTGATAAGGAGAAGAAAATGGGTTTATTCGATAAACTATTCGGTTCTAAAGAAAATAAATCTGTTGAAGTGCAGATTTATGCACCGTTAACAGGTGAAATTGTTAATATTGAAGATGTTCCAGATGTTGTATTTTCTGAGAAAATCGTAGGCGATGGAGTTGCAATTCGTCCTACCGGCAATAAAATTGTAGCACCGGTTGATGGTGTTATCGGTAAGATTTTTGAAACTAATCACGCTTTCTCAATGGAGTCAAAAGAAGGTGTTGAATTATTTGTCCACTTTGGTATTGATACGGTAGAACTAAAAGGTGAAGGTTTTAATCGTGTTGCACAAGAAGGACAAACTGTGAAACGTGGTGATACAGTAATCGAATTAGATCTTGAATTATTGGAAGCAAAGGCAAAATCAGTATTAACTCCAATTGTTATCTCTAATATGGATGAAGTGACACATATGGAGAAAAAATCTGGTGAAGCAGTTGCCGGAGAATCTGTTGTATTAGTAATTAGAAAATAATTGCTGTCATCATCAAAGATTAAAAACCACATTGTTTTAGACAATGTGGTTTTTGTTTTTAGGTTTATGCCCAATATTTTTTCTTAGATGTTTTACCGATACCCGGATTGAAACTATTTGTCGGATCTAACTGTTGATAGAATTTTTTCAAAGTCGGTTTGGCATGATAAAGATGCCCAACGTTGTGTTCTGCCGGATATTGCGCACCGCGTTGATCCAGTAATACCAACATTTCTTCTTCTAGCTGCTGAGTATCCACACCTTTTTTAATGATGTAATCCTGATGGAAAACGTGGCACATAAAGTGTCCATAATAGAGTTTATGGATACATTTTTGATTAATGTTGTCCGGTAAGGTTTCAAACCATTCTCTGTCATTACGGCGTAAAGCAACATCCAGTGCGACAATATCTTCCACTTGTTGGTGGTGAATAATGCGATAACGCACCGCTGCGCCGGCAACTGCAAAACGGTGTAGCATTGCTGCTTGCGCCTCTTGTGGATTGCATTCAAAAAATGCACTGCTCTTATTCGAGAAATAGTCTTGTAAAAAGTTTCTGGCTTCATTAATACCGTTATTTGCCATTTTTAAAATCAAATGATGTTCATATTGATCACGATAATCACGCAGTTTTTGCGGTAAATGTTGTGGTAATAGATGGCTTGCAAGTTGCATTAATTTATCGGAGATATTTTCCGGTAAAAACGGGATTTTGCGACAAAAACGATCAACATTATTCTTTAATTTAAATAATTTAGGTAAGTTGTTAGTGCCAAGAATTTTAATTGCCCAGAATGTGTCTTTGCCATAGATTGCTGCAACATCAAATGCCTCGCGATGAATATATTCACCTGAAATTGGCAACTGTTTAAATTCAGCTAAAATGGTGCGACGAATATCATTTAGTTCGTGAATATCATTAGTACCGATATAGAAAACCTGTGTATTTTTTTCTAATGGGAAAGTATCTACCCGAACCGCGAAAACCATCAATTTACCGGCGCAGCCGGAGGCCTCATATAAACGGTTAGGATCGGCATTAAAGCGTGCCGGCGTGTCTTCATCAACTTGACGTACGTGATCGCAATAGTGGTGATCGTGTCCGACACCGACATCATTATGAATATCTTGCGCTGTATAATCTTGATTTTCTAAACGGGTTAAAATTTCTTCAGGTGAAGAGCCTAAATCAACGCCTAGATGGTTGACCAATTTTAATTCTCCTTGCTGATCAATTTGTGCAAAGAGAGCCATTTGTGTATAAGCCGGCCCACGCTGAACCAAAGAACCGCCGGAATTATTGCAAATACCGCCTAATACAGATGCGCCTAAACAGGACGAACCAATCACGGAGTGTGCCTCTCTGCCGTGTTTAGCTAACTCTTGTTCCAACTTAAATAAGGTGCTTCCCGGTAAGCAAATTACTTGTTCGGCATTGTTAATAGTTTGAATTTTATCTAAACGCATTGTATTGACGATCACAATATCTCTATCATAATCGTTGCCGTCAGGGGTAGAGCCGCCGGTTAATCCGGTATTGGCAGCTTGTGTTATCACGATTACATCGGCAGCAACACAGGCTTGTAAAATTTGCCACTGTTCTAACAGCGAACCAGGTAAAGCAACAGCAATCGCTTTTCCTTCTCCGAACCGGAATCCTTGTCGATAAGGTAAGGTTTTGGCTTCATCGGTAAGTAAGTGTGGTTTGCCAACGATCTGTTGCAGTTTTTGAATGAGAGATTGCTTATTGTTCATAAAACACTCCTTTGTTTATCAGTAGGAAAAATAAATTTTAGAAATGTTAAATTTGTTAAAACCCAGTGATTATAGCGCCACTAGGGTATAACAGCTATCTTTTTTAAAGCAGGAAAAAACATTTTACAAGTTAGTAAAAAACAATGAAAAATAGCAACAAGGCACAATATATTGTGTTTGCATTATAAAAAATATCTATATATAGTATCTTCCGATTTTAAAAAGGAGATTGCTATGTTTACTTATTCCTCTCAACAACAACTTAATTCCGTAAATTATCGAGATCTATCTGTTTTACCGATTGTGATTAAACGTGACGGCTCTAAAGCACAGTTTGATTCCCAATTTATCTTAAATGCGATGAAAAACGCTGCACAGGCGGTCAATATTGAGGATGACAGCTATTTTGAACAACTTAGTCAGGAAATTAGTTTTGAAATTCTGAATGGGGTGAATCAACAGATTGATATTGCTGATATTCAACAGCGGGTTGAAAACCATTTAATGCAAAGCCGGTATCCGCAAGTGGCGCGTGCTTATATTGAATATCGTCACGATAGAGATAAAGAACGTGAAAAGAGAAGCCGATTAACGCAAGAAATTGAAGGGCTGATTGAACAAAATAATGTGTTGCTAATAAATGAAAATGCTAATAAAGATGCAAAAGTGATTCCGACACAACGAGATTTATTGGCTGGTATTGTTGCACGTCATTATGCAAAAAGTTATTTGTTGCCAAAAGAGGTAGTACAAGCTCACGAACGTGGTGAAATTCATTACCACGATTTGGATTATGCACCGTTTTTCCCAATGTTTAACTGTATGTTGGTTGATTTGCAAGGTATGTTAACTAAAGGTTTTAAAATGGGCAATGCTGAAATTGAACCGCCTAAATCAATTACGACTGCAACAGCAGTTACAGCTCAGATTATAGCTCAAGTGGCGAGCCATATTTACGGTGGAACAACCATCGATCGCTTGGATGAAGTGTTAGCGCCTTATGTTGAAAAAAGTTACCAAAAACATCTGCATAATGCGGAAGTGTGGCATATTCCTGATCGGGAGGGGTATGCAAAAGCTTTAATTGAAAAAGAGTGTTTTGATGCATTTCAATCTTTGGAGTATGAAGTCAACACGTTGCATACCGCTAATGGACAAACTCCGTTTGTTACCTTCGGTTTCGGGCTGGGGACAAGTTGGCAGGCAAAATTAATTCAACGTTCGATTTTGCAGAATCGTATTTTTGGTTTAGGAAAAAATCACAAAACTGCTGTATTTCCGAAATTGGTTTTTACGATTAAACGCGGTTTAAATCAACAACCACAAGATCCGAATTATGATATTAAACAATTGGCATTGGAATGTGCATCTAAAAGAATGTATCCAGATATTCTTAATTATGATCAAGTGGTAAAAGTTACCGGTTCATTCAAAGCGCCTATGGGATGTCGTAGTTTCTTAGGGCGTTATGTTGAGAACGGTAAGGAAATTCACGCCGGACGTAATAATCTTGGTGTGGTGAGCATTAATTTACCGCGTATTGCGTTGGAGGCTCAACACGATGAACAACGTTTTTATCATATTTTAGATCAGCGTTTAGCGATAGCTAAACAAGCGTTATTAACTCGAATTGCACGATTGGAACAAACTAAAGCAAGAGTTGCACCGATTCTCTATATGGAAGGCGCTTGTGGGGTGAGATTGAAAGCGGATGATAATGTAGCTGATATTTTTAAACAAGGAAGAGCTTCAATTTCACTTGGTTATATCGGTATTCACGAAACAATTAATGCATTATACGGACAAGGACATATTTTTGATTCTGAAGTGTTACAGGAAAAAGGTGTGGCGATTGTCAGTTATCTTAGTGAGGTAACAAAAAAATGGCAGGCGGAAACCGGTTATGCTTTCAGTTTATATTCAACACCAAGTGAGAGCTTGTGTGATCGTTTTTGTCGTTTGGATAGCAAGCGGTTCGGTGTTGTTGAAGGAGTAACTGACAAAGGTTATTACACCAACAGTTTCCATTTGGATGTTGAGAAAAAAGTTAATCCTTACGATAAATTGGATTTTGAAATGGTGTATCCACCTTTGGCGAGTGGCGGTTTTATCTGCTATGGAGAGTATCCTAATTTGCAACATAATCTAAAAGCATTAGAGGATGTTTGGGATTATAGCTATGACCGTGTGCCTTATTATGGCACTAACACACCTATTGATGAGTGTTATGAATGTGGGTTTACTGGTGAATTTGAATGTACCAGTAAAGGATTTGTCTGCCCTAAATGTGGTAATCACGATAGTGCTAAAGTGTCGGTTATTCGCCGGGTATGCGGTTATTTGGGTAGCCCAGATGCTAGACCATTTAATCCTGGAAAACAGGAAGAGGTGAAAAGACGGGTTAAACATTTATAAGGTTTGAAAATGAATTATTTACAATATTATCCTGTTGATGTCGTTAATGGTGAAGGAACTCGTTGTACACTGTTCGTTGCTGGTTGTACCCATCAGTGTCGTGGCTGTTATAACCAAAAAAGTTGGTCGTTTGCTTCTGGTATTCCTTTTACTGATGCAATGGAAGAGCAGATTATTCGAGATTTACAGGATACACGTATTCGTCGTCAAGGTTTATCGCTTTCCGGTGGTGATCCATTGCATCCGAAAAACGTTGAAAGATTATTACCGTTAGTGAAACGAATAAAAACGGAGTGTAAAGGGAAAGATATTTGGTGTTGGACAGGGTATCGTTTAGACGAATTAAATCAACAACAGCGAGAAATGTTACATTATATTGATGTTTTGATTGATGGTAAATTTATACAAGAACAGGCAGACCCAAGTTTAGTTTGGAGAGGTTCTACTAATCAGGTTATCTATCGGTTTAACATTTAGATTACTTTTTAGACTAAAATTTATAACTATTTTTAGTTATAGATGATAAAAATTTCATCATATAAAGCAGATTGTTGTGATATTAATCACATCTTTACAGAAATTTTTAACAATAAGTTAAGGCTTTTGCTAGAATTTGTCCGTTTTGAACAACTATTGTTAAAGGTGAAATTATGTTGTGGTTCATTATTGCTGTTGCTTTATTAATAGCTGGCTATTTTATTTATGGATCTATCGTAGAGAAAGTTTTTAAGATTAATCCTAAACGTGAAACGCCAGCACATTTAATGGCAGATGGTGTTGACTATGTTCCTATGTCTAAAGGCAAAATTTGGTTAATTCAATTATTAAATATTGCAGGGACTGGACCAATTTTTGGACCAATACTTGGTGCATTATACGGGCCAGTAGCAATGTTATGGATTGTTTTTGGTTGTATTTTTGCTGGAGCAGTACACGATTATTTTAGTGGTATGTTGAGTGTGCGTAATGGTGGTGCTTCCGTGCCTAATTTAGCCGGTAAATATTTAGGACAACCAGCCAAACATTTTATGAATATTTTGGCACTGCTATTGTTGGTATTAGTTGGGGTAGTATTTGTTACTTCACCTGCTAATTTATTGACTAACCTTACAGTTAATGAATTACCACGTTTCTTTGATGTTTCTTTTGATAAAAGTTCAACTTTAGCTATTTGGACATTAATTATTTTTGCCTACTATATTGTAGCCACACTTGTGCCGGTAGATAAAATTATTGGTCGAATCTACCCATTATTCGGTGCTTTATTGTTATTTATGTCCGTAGGAATGTTTATCGCATTATTAGTGGAAGGCAAACCTTTGTTCCATTCCTTTGGCGGAGATATATCATTAACGGATTTCTTTAAAAATCTTAATCCATCAGGTTTACCACTTTGGCCATTATTATTTGTAACTATTGCTTGCGGTGCAGTTTCAGGTTTCCACGCTACACAATCACCATTAATGGCGCGTTGTATGGAAAACGAAAAAGAAGGAAGGTTTGTATTCTATGGTGCGATGATCGGTGAGGGTATTATTGCTCTTATTTGGTGTGCAGTAGGTTTAACTTTCTATGATAGCCCTGAATTAATGAATGAAGCGATTAAAGCTGGAACACCGGCACAAGTAGTTTATGAATCAGCAACAACTATGCTAGGTATGTTTGGTGGTTTCTTAGCAGTACTTGGTGTGGTAGTGTTGCCAATTACTTCTGGGGATACTTCATTCCGTGCAGCTCGATTAATTATCGCTGAATTTTTCAAAATTGATCAGCGCCATTTAGTTAAACGATTAATTATTGCTATTCCATTATTCGTTATAGGATTCATTATCTCTAAAGTAGATTTCCAAGTGATTTGGCGTTATTTTGGTTGGGCAAACCAAACTACGGCAATGGTGATGTTATGGACAGCTGGGGCATATCTCTATCGTTATAAGAAATTTCATTGGATTTGTACTATACCGGCTATATTTATGACAATGGTTTCGGCAACTTATTTAGCATATGCGAAAATTGGCTTTGGCTTAGATTATACTGTGGCAGTATGGTTAGGTGTTGCTATGACAGTAATAGCTGTTGTTGCTTTCTTCTTGTTATTAAAACCAATTGCTAATGGAGATCCCGATTCAGAGGTTACCTCTGCTTAATTATTGATTTTAATTAATTGATTATGCAAAATAGCCATCTACTTTTATAGATGGCTATTTTTGTTATGAAAACATTCATTTACCTACATTTATTTAGTGCTTGGTTAAGTTTAATTCTGTTCGTGATTCGTGGTGGCTTGCAATTACAGACAAAAGATTGGCGTCAATATAAATTGTTACGTGTTTTACCGCATATTATTGATACTGTTTTGCTATTGAGTGGTCTTTCTTTTCTACTCTTTTTTCAATTTCCATTAATGAATTGGTTAATAATTAAATTTATTGCTTTGGTGTTATATATTATTTTGGCAGCAAAAGCATTTAAACGACAAAATCCACAAAATAAATTCATTTTACCTGCATTAATTAGTTTTATTGTCGCGATGTTATTAGGCTATTTCCATTAATATTATGCCGTTTTTTGATACACATACGCATTTGGATTATTTGGCACAAGAGCTGAATCAATCATTATCTCATTTGGTAGCGGAAGCAAAAGCTCATCAGGTTGAGAAAATGTTGGTTGTTGGTATTAATCGACAAAGTATTGATTTTTTGCCGACTTGGCTCAGTGGGCAACCGAATCTCTACTATGGTGTGGGATTGCACCCTCTTTTTATTGCCACGCATAAAAGTCAAGATTTAGATTATCTTGAACAGCACTTGGCACAACAAAATAAACAATGTATTGCGGTGGCAGAAATTGGTCTGGATCGTTATCCAACAGAAATTATTACAGCGGAAATGTGGCAGAAACAGTGCGAGTTTTTTGATGCGCAATTAAATTTGGCAAACCGTTACCATTTGCCGGTGAATCTACATTCTCGCCGCGCACACGATCAGCTTTATACCTTTTTAAAGCGACATCAATTGCCGAAAACGGGTATTGTTCACGGTTTTTCCGGCAGCTATGAACAGGCGAAACGATTTGTGGATCTCGGTTATAAAATTGGTGTTGGCGGTACTATTACTTATCCACGTGCGAATAAAACTCGGCAGGCGATTGCCCGTTTGCCGTTATCTGCTTTGGTGCTTGAAACGGATAGTCCGGATATGCCAATAATGGGCTGGCAAGGGCAGCCTAATCATCCGGCACGTTTACCGCTTATTTTTGCAGAATTATGCAAATTAAGATCGGAAAATCAGGAGAATATTGCAGAACAGCTTTGGCAAAGCAGCGTACAGTTGCTGTTGTCGGAAAAGCATAGTTAAGTATTATGAGCTAAATTGTTATTTATAGTTGAAGTCATTACAATAAACGGGTTTTCTATTGATTAAGGAATTACTATGTCAGATATTGAGCAATCATTAAATTGGAAATCCACTTCATCCATTCAGAACCTGTTAAAACGAGCCAAAATTATTGCTGATATTCGACAATTTTTTGTTGATCGTGGTTTATTGGAAGTTGAAACCCCTATTTTAAGCGAGTTTTCGGTGACGGATGTTCATCTTTCTACCTTCCAAACAGAATTTACACCGCCTTTTGATCAGAAAAAAACGCTGCATTTAATTACCAGTCCTGAATACCATATGAAACGTTTATTAGCAGAGGGTAGCGGTCCGATTTTCCAAATCTGCAAAGTGTTTAGGAATGAAGAGGCGGGTAAACGTCATAATCCAGAGTTTACTATGCTAGAGTGGTATCGTCCTTTTTTTGATATGTATCGTTTAATCAATGAAGTGGATGATTTGTTGCAACAAATTTTAGATTGCCCACCTGCGGAATCTTTGAGCTATCAGTTTGTATTTCAGGAATATGTTGGTATTGATCCGTTATCTGCTACCAAAGCAGAGTTAGTAGAAAAGGCAAAAGCACAAGGATTGATCAACGCAGATATGGAAGGAAGAGATACGCTGCTGCAATATTTATTCAGTGAAGTAGTCGAAAAAAATATTGGACAGGAACGTCCAATTGCGGTGTATCATTTTCCATCAGCACAAGCCGCATTGGCACAAATCAGTTCAGAAGATCATCGTGTAGCGGAGCGTTTTGAGTTCTATTATAAAGGTTTGGAGTTAGCGAATGGTTTTCACGAATTGACAGATGCAAACGAACAAATGCACCGTTTTGAACAAGATAATCTGTTGCGTGAAAAATTGCATTTGCCACCGCAACAAATGGATAGCCGTTTTCTGGCAGCATTGAAATCTGGAATGCCATCTTGTTCCGGTGTAGCATTGGGGGTGGATCGCTTATTAATGATTGCGTTATCGACAAACAATATTGAAGATGTCATCTCTTTTTCAATAAAAAATGCATAATAGATGGAGGCAAAATGAGAACACTTTTTTTAATGTTGAGTGTATTGCTGGGATTAAATGCTTGTTCTTCACAGATGAAGTCACCGTTGCGTAGCAATCAACCGGTGATTAATATTGAAGCTGTGTTGGCACCTTCATTGCAGGTGTCAGCAAATTCATCACAGCTCGAGATAAAAAATAGAGCTGATGAGTTGATTAAAGCTGCTTTCTTGCTGACTTGGTATGACAAAAATGGTGTTACTCAGCGTGCTAACTGGCAGCAGGAAGAGCAGTGGAATGTGTTAACTTTAGCCGCACAACAACAAAAAACGATCCAGTTACAAAAGCCGAATGAAAACAGTGTGAATTACCGTGTCTATTTTAAAGCCAATTAGATAAGAAAAATGAATTTACAAACACAGGGAATGACACAAGGCAGTGAAATTGTCATCATTGATGGGATTTGTTATGTCGCTCGTTATCAAACTCCTGAATTGTTGCTGCTTGGTGTAGATCGTGAACGAGAGGCTGCCGTTTTAAACTATTTGGCTTCTGTTGATAATAAGGCAATTATTTCCCCCACAATCATAGAACAACATTCATATCAACTGGTTGTGAGCTATATTTGGGGGAAAACGGCAAAAAAATGGACGAAGCCTTTGTTAAAAAAGGTCGCAGTGGCATTAAAACAGTTACAACAGCAAACGGTTTTTGCAGCGTTGGGTGAAATTAATGTTATTGAACGTTGTACAGAGTTAGCTAAATATGCACCGAATTTAATTACTCCATCAATACGACCAGACTTAACAGGGGTGAAAACATTGTGCCATTTTGATTTACATCTCGGTAATATTGTAAGAGACGATCAAAAGTTAGCTTTTATTGATTGGGAGTATGCCGGTTCTGCTCATCCGTTTTGGGAGCTGGCGTTATTTTTGCAAGCTAATCGTTTAACTACAAGGCAAGAAAATTATTTTTTAAAACATTATTTTATCAATCATCCATTGGTCTCATTTCAGCAGTGGCAAGCACAAAAAAAGGCTTGTTTGCAATGGGCAGATTATTTGATCTCACTGTGGCTTATTTGTCATCAACAATTGAATTGAGGGTGTTATGTCTAAATTAATCATTGATTTACAAGGTAAATCAGTAGATGCGGAAGAGATTGAAATTCTTAATCATCCGCTAATTGCTGGCATTATTCTGTTTTCGCGTAACTTTGAAGATATTCAGCAGTTGTTGCATTTAATTAAAACAGTTCGACAAAAAGTAAAACGTCCTCTTCTGATTACGGTTGATCAGGAAGGAGGCAGAGTGCAGCGTTTTCGTAAGGGGTTTACGCAATTACCAGCAATGCAGGCATTTAGTGCATTATTACCGAACGATGAACAACAATATTGGATACAGGAAAGTGCGTGGTTGATGGCATCCGAAATGATCGCAATGGATATTGATTTAAGTTTTGCACCGGTTTTGGATGTTGGACATCAATGTAAAGCAATTGGTGATCGCAGTTTCCATCAAGATTGGCATCAGTTATTGCCGTTAGCGGAATCCTTTTGTGATGGTATGCTACAGGCTGGAATGGCAACAACAGGAAAACATTTTCCTGGTCACGGACACGTTATTGCCGATTCGCATCTGGAAACACCAAGGGATGAACGCTCTTTTGCCCAGATTCAACAACAAGATTTGCAACCGTTTCAACAATTAATTGAAAAACAGAAACTGAATGCAATTATGCCAGCACATGTGATTTATACGAAGGCTGATGCACGTCCGGCGAGTGGCTCAAGTTTCTGGTTAAAAAAGGTACTAAGGCAACAGCTTGGTTTTAATGGTATTATTTTTTCTGATGATTTAGGAATGAAAGGTGCTGGTGTAATGGGCGGTTTTGTAGAGCGTAGCCAACAGGCTTTAGAGGCAGGCTGTGATATTTTACTATTATGTAATGAGCGTGCTGGGGTGATTGAAGTGCTGGATCAATTGTCATATCAGCCAACAGAACAAGAAAAAACAGCTTATTTACAATTAACTAAGAAAAAAACGTTTTCTTTATCTCAGTTACAAGCAAGTGAACGTTGGCTTAAAGCACACCATTTTTTATCCTCATTACAACAAAAATGGTTAGAGGTAAAAGGTTGATGCAATGTCTTTATTATGCACAAGGGCAATGCTGCTCTTGCACTTGGCTAGAACAAACCTATCAACAACAAATTAAGCGTAAACAACAGCATTTACAACAATGCCTATCCGAATTAGTGAGCGAAGAAACAATCTATTTTCCTTCACAGCAATCGACACAACAGGCTATGCGTAATCGGGCAAAAATGGTGGTTAGTGGCGTAGTGGAGAAACCGATATTAGGTATTTTATCCAATCCCAAAGATATGAACAGTGCAACTGATCTTACCGATTGCCCACTTTATCCCACTGAATTTAAACAGATTTTCGCTCAATTAAAAGATTTTATTGCTAGAGCAGGGCTTGTGCCTTATAACGTGGCGAAGCGTAAAGGTGAGTTAAAATATTTATTGTTGACACAGAGTCAATTCAATCAACAGTTTATGTTGCGTTTTGTATTGCGTAGTGAAACAAAATTGCCTTTGATTCGTAGAGAATTGCCTTCATTACAACAAAAATTGCCACAGTTAGCCGTGATTAGTGCCAATATTCAACCGCAACATGCGGCTATTTTAGAGGGTGAAACAGAAATTTACTTCACAGAACAACAGGTGTTGGAAGAGCAATTCAATCAGATTTCCCTATTTATTCGCCCACAGGGCTTTTTTCAAACTAATCCGCAAGTTGCTGCTGCTTTATATCACACTGCTCAACAATGGACACAAGCATTGCCGATTAAACAGATTTGGGATTTGTTCTGTGGGGTAGGCGGTTTTGGTTTGCATTGTGCGTTAGCTAGAAAAAAGGTTGAACCGGAGGTGTCATTAGTCGGTATTGAGATTTCAGAATCGGCAATCCGCTCTGCACGTTTAGCAGCTGAAAAAGCTGGATTATATAATGCGATATTTCAGGATCTTGATGCGAGTAAATTTCAAGCACATCAAGGTGATAAACCAGATTTAGTAATTATAAATCCGCCAAGACGAGGTATTGGTGAAAAATTAATACAATATTTAAATGAACTACAACCTCGTTTTTTGCTATATTCCAGTTGTAATGTAACGACAATGCAGCAGGATTTACAACGCTTATCTGGTTATCATTTAAACAAAGTACAGTTATTTGATATGTTCCCACATACGGCACACTATGAGGTATTAGTGTTGTTGGAATTAACTAAATAAAATTTCGCCATAGGAGGTCAATGTGAAAAAGATAGAGGCAATTATTAAACCATTTAAATTGGATGATGTGCGTGAAGCATTATCGGATCTCGGAATTACCGGTATGACAGTGAGCGAGGTAAAGGGATTTGGTCGACAAAAAGGTCATACCGAGCTTTATCGTGGAGCGGAATATATGGTAGATTTTCTGCCTAAAGTGAAATTGGAAATTGTTGTAGTTGATGAGCAGGTTGAACAGTGCGTTGAGGCGATTATTGATAATGCTCAATCTGGAAAAATCGGTGATGGTAAAATTTTTGTTTACGATGTGGAACGGGTGATTCGTATTCGTACCGGAGAAGAAAACGAGGACGCAATTTAGTGGGAATCATTTATGTTGCGTTTGCTTTAGTTGCTGGTGTTGGGCTTGCTTCGCAGGCGGCAATTAATAGTCAGCTCAGTAAAGTGGTTGCCGGTCAGCCGTTAATTGCGGCATTAATTTCTTTTGCTACAGGAGCATTAGCGTTGTTGGTGGTATGTTTGCTTAAGACAAATTTATGGGAAGGCTTGCAAAATCTTGCTGGGCAACCGTTTTGGAAATTTATTGGCGGGCCATTAGGTGCGTTAGTGGTGTTTACTACGATTTTTCTTGCTCCGAAAGTAGGCATTACCAATATGCTATTTTTTATCATTATTGGGCAGCTGATTGCGGCGATGATTATTGATCATTTTGGCTTAATTTATATGCCGGTGCGAGAGGTTACTGTCTGGAAAATGGTAGGTATGTTGGTGGTAATGGGAGGATTATTGCTATTCTTTTTCGGTGATAAGTGGTTTTCAATAAAAGGATAAATAATGACTCAGTTTAAAGTTGGATTAGTTTCTATTTCAGATCGTGCCTCGCAAGGTGTTTATGAAGATAAAGGATTGCCTTCTTTGCAACAGTGGCTAGAGCAGGCATTAATAGCGCCTTTTACGGTAGAAAAACGTTTGATTCCTGATGAACAGTCGTTAATTGAACAAACATTAAAAGAGTTGGTGGATGAGTGTGGTTGTCATTTAGTGTTGACTACTGGTGGAACAGGGCCAGCAAAGCGAGATGTAACGCCTGATGCAACATTAGCAGTGGCTGATCGAGAAATGCCGGGTTTTGGAGAACAAATGCGACAGATTAGTTTGCAATTTGTGCCAACCGCTATTCTTTCGCGTCAAGTGGGGGTGATCCGTAAAGAAAGTTTAATTCTTAACCTGCCAGGGCAGCCAAAAGCAATTAAAGAAACGTTGGAAGGATTGAAAGATGAAAACGGTAAAGTGATTGTGAAAGGTATTTTTGCTGCTGTACCTTATTGTTTGGAGTTATTAAGCGGTATTTATATTGATACTCATAAAACAATTGTTGATAGTTTTAGACCAAAGAAAAAGTAGAGCAAAAAGTCGAAAATGAAAATGGTTGCTGGTAAGTTAAAAAATAAACAGCAACCATTTATTTATATTAATTATTTATTTTGATTTTTTTCTTCACAATTTTTAATGTCGGCACATTTACCATAGAGATATAGACTGTGTGAAAGTAATTTTATTCCGTTCTGCTCACTGATCTCTTTTTGTCTTCTCTCAATAAGATCATCATTAAATTCAAACACTTTGCCACAATCCATACAAATAATATGATCGTGGTGTTCCTGCGGTGCAAGCTCAAATACAGATTTATTTCCTTCAAAATTATGGCGAATAAGAATGTTGGCTTCGTCGAATTGATTTAAAACGCGGTATACGGTTGCTAATCCAATTTCTTCATCTTCTTCAAGCAACCATTTATAAACATCTTCAGCTGAGAAATGTTGTACCGGAGTACGTTGCATTAATGAGAGGATTTTTAAACGTGGTTCAGTAATTTTTAATCCCACTTTTTTTAATAACTTAATGTTTTCGTCTACAATATTTGTTGTCATACTCGCCTCTAATTAAATCAATGTCATAAATTTTTGTATATCTTAACTTTATGAATGATAAATGGATAACTGAAAATTTCTATTAAGAAGATAGAAATAATCCATTTCAGAAGTATGGATTATTTCGTTTTTGAATGCAAATGATAATTAAAGGGGTTAAGCAAGTTGATCTAAACACATTTCGCTATAAAGTTGTTTACACCATTTTTCAACGCGTTCATTGCTTAATTCCGGTTGGCGATCTTCATCAATACATAATCCGACAAAAGTTTTTTCATCGATCAGTGCTTTTGATGATTCAAAGTGATAACCTTCCGTAGGCCAATAACCGACAATTGTCGCACCGTGAGGTTCGATAATATCACGGACTGTTCCCATTGCATCACAGAAATAATCAGCATAATCTTCCTGATCACCGCAACCGAAAATAGCAACTAATTTATCTGTAAAATCTATTTCTTCCAAGGTTGGAAAGAAGTCATCCCAGTCACACTGCGCTTCACCGTAATACCACGTCGGGATTCCGATCATAATAAAATCGTAAGCTTCAATATCTTCTTTTGTGCTTTTGGCTATATCGTGAATATCAACGAGTTCGCTACCTAACTGTTTTTGGATCATTTTGGCAATATTTTCTGTATTACCAGTATCGCTACCATAAAATAAACCAATAAGTGCCATATTAATTCCTATTTTTGTCTAAATATGTTTGTAATATTTGTTCGATCAATTGTTGACGACTCATATTTGCCGTTTCTGCTAATTGTTCAAGTTGATTTACCATTGTTGTGTGTAATTTTAGTTCAACTCGTTTTAGACCCACAGCTTTATCGCGACGTAACTGATTTCGTTTATTAATGCGGATTTGTTGTTCGCGACTAAGCGGATTTGTGCGAGGTCTTCCGACTTTAGCAACGTGAGCAAATAAGTCTAATGTTATGCAATCTGCTTCTTGTTTTGCCATTATTATACTCACTGAAAACCATCTTTCAGACTACTTGAGATTGATAAGCTGTTTTGTGGCGTGCAATATATCACAGTTTCCAGCAAACTGAAAATATCATGCCATTTAAATTTATGACTTTTGTTGTAGATGTCTTTCAATTGCTCGAATCACATATTGTGGTTTATCGGCGTGTACCCAATGTGCAGCACCATTAATAGTAAATGCATTAGCATTAGGAAAAAGCTGCATAATTTTATCTCTGTATTGAGGTAATACATAATTGGAATTTCCACCACGAATAAATAGCGTAGGCAACGTGCATACATTATCGTTTTCAGACCAATCCATAAGTTGTTGATAACGTTTAAACAACACGTTGGTATTAAAACGGAATCTTTGAGGCTGTTTTGCATCAAATGATTTTAAGACAAACTGTAAAATTGCCGAGTTTTCAATATACTGTTCCATAATAACTTTTGCTTGTTGGCGTGTTTCCGATTGAGCTTCAGCAACAGCAAACAATGCTTGGAAGATAGTGCTGTGTTCGTTATGGGTATAAGTAACCGGTGCAATATCGAGTACAATTAAACTTTTTACATATTCAGGGTAAGTCAATGCAAATTGCATAGCGGTTTTGCCCCCCATTGAATGTCCGATAATAATGACTTTCTTCAGGCCAAGATGTTGCAGAACTCGTAATAAATCATCAGCCATTAATGGATAATTCATCTCATCGTGATGAAAGCTTCTGCCGTGGTTACGTAAATCGATTCTTAATAAAGAATATTGTTGATCAAAAGCTTTAGCAATGATGCCCAAATTGTTCATATCACCAAAAAGTCCGTGAATAAAAACAAGAGTATCTGCTTGAGCATTTGCAGAGGGTTGATAATCGAAATTAAGTAATGGAGTGATCATAATAAATTTTATCTAAGGAAATGATGGTTGAAGATAAAATATTTCTTAATAAGGATCAAGTTTTAATCAGTTATGAAAAAATGGTTGATAAATTAAACATAATGCGGATTTTATTTTCGGCTTTGTCTTGTTATGACGTATAATAATGGTCATTTAGCAGAACTTGGAGCAAATGATGAAAACAATTAGTATTGATGACGAACTTTACCAATATATTGCCAGTAACACGCAAGCAATCGGTGAAGATGCCTCAACAATTTTACGTAGATTATTAAATTTTCCTCAAGTTCAAACAAAAAAAGAGCATATTTCATCGAATGTTGTGGAGATGGGTAATCAGAGTAATAATAGCCGTTCGGAAGGCGAAGCCACTGCGGAGAGAGAATTCAGTCTGACGACTTCTGAACAAACGCCTGTATTACCGAAACAGCCGAGCAAAGAGGTAATTGAGCATACGAATCGACAAATTCAAAAACTCATCAGTTCCGCAGAATTTCTGCACGAAGATAAACAGGTTAATCGTTTTTTAATGATTTTAAGTATGCTTTACCGTGCTAATCCGGAAGGCTTTTCGAGTGCAACAGAAGTGAGCCAAGGTCGTTCAAGAGTTTATTTTTCTTTGGAAGTAGCTGAGATCGAAGCTTCCGGTAGTAGCGTTAACCCTAAACAAATTCCGAAATCACCGTTTTGGGTGGCAACAAATAATAATACAGCTAGAAAATTAAATATGTTAGAGTCTGTTATGCGAGCAATGTATGTGCCAGAACATTTAGTACAATTAGTGGCATTTCAGTTTACATCGCCACATATTGAAGAGGAAACAATTTGATGTTATGGCAACAATATGCCGAGATAAAACCAGCGGAAATTGCATTAAAATTTAAATTAAAACAGCAAATTAAAAGCGGGAATAAAACCCGCTTTTCTATTGTTGAACATTATTTGACGTGGCGTGATTTATATCAATTGATTGAACAATGGGCGGAGAATTGGCAAACACAAGGTATCAGTTTAGGTAAAGGTGTTGCATTAATTGGACGCTATCAACCTGAATTAGTGATTGCCTATTTGGTCGCATTACGTTTGCGATGTCGCGTGTTGGTGATTAATCCGATGTTTCCGGCAGAAAAAATCATACAAATTTGTGAGCAGTGCAATATGGATTATTTGCTAGATTGCACGCAACTAAATATAAATAGCTTGGAAGTAGGTAAGCTGCAACAGCTTGATTTTGGTTTAGCGGATGATGTAATTCAACAAAGGTTGGCGACAAAATGCCCACTGACTTTCACGTTAACTTCCGGTTCGACCGGGCTGCCGAAAGCGGTCGTGCATACTCTATCTCATCATTTAGCCAGTGCCGAAGGTATTTCACCATTATTGCAGATTGATGAAAACAGTGAATGGTTGCTGGCATTACCGCTGTTTCACGTTTCCGGACAAGGCATAGTTTGGCGTTGGTTGCAAAATGGTTGTTGTTTACGTTGTGTTGGTGACAATATCTACCAGAATTTATTACAGGTTACTCACAGCGCTTTAGTGCCGACACAGTTACAGCACTTTCTTTATTTTTTACAGGAAAATAAAATTTCATCCTTTCGTTTAAGTCACATTTTATTGGGTGGGGCACATATTCCGGTGGCATTAACTCAGCAAGCGATACGCGCCGGTATTCACTGTTATTCCGGCTATGGAATGACAGAAGCCGCATCGACCGTATTTGCGAAAAAAAGTGATGTCAGTGCCGGTGTCGGTTATCTTTTACCGTTACGGGAATATCGATTAGTTGACGGTGAAATCTGGGTGAGAGGTCAAACACTGGCGTTAGGTTATTGGCAGAAAAATGGCGAAATAAAAACCTTATTAAATCAAGAAGGTTGGTTTGCCACACGAGATAGAGGTTATCAAGCAGCGAATACGAAAGAGTTATTTATTCAAGGGCGGATTGATAATATGTTTATTTCCGGCGGAGAAAATATTCAACCGGAAGAGATTGAGGCTATTATTTTGCAACAACCTGATGTAAAACAGGTTTTTGTCTTGCCGATTGAAGATCAAATCTATGGGCAGCGTCCGGTTGCAGTGATTGATTTTGCGAATGGCTTTAGTTTTGATAAAGTGAACGCTGTTCAAGTCGCATTACGGGAAAAACTAGAAAAATTTAAGCAACCGATCGCCTATTATCCGTTTGAAAAAATTATGCGATCGGCGTTAGGCATTAAGGTTTCCCGACATTTATTGTCACAACAATTATCGTTATTTTTACAAAATTCAGAGGAATGATATGAGCAAACGTATTTTGGTTTTCGTGCTGTTTTGGGCGGCTTTATTGGTCGGTATTAATGCGCAGGCTCAAATTCCTTCCGCAAGCGACATTCAGGCACAAATTACAGCGCAAAAAGCAAATCCTAACAGTAATGATGCCACACAGCAGCAATTACTGACGGCACTGGATGACAGTTTGGATTTATTAAAACAGTTGGATGAACAGAAAAAACAGACAAACGAGCTGAACAGTCAGATTAAAACGGCAACAATAGAAATTCCTAAGTTACAGTCAGAATTGCAAAAACTTAAAACCAATTCGAATAATGCCGTCAATACTGATGATCTGGCAAAATTGTCGGAAGATAATCTGCAAAAAAGAATGGAAGCCTCTTTCCAAAAAGTAGATGAGTTGCAAACTGCGCTGAATGAGATTGCCTCTAAATTGGTAAATCAACAGACATTGCCGGATCGTATTCAATCGATATTAAGTGATAATTTGGCAAAAACACAGGCGATCAATAAATCGTTAACGGATAGTCAGCTCGATCCAATCTTGGTGAATAAATATCAAATTGAGTTGGCATTGATTGAAGCACAGAATGACTACAATCAAACCTTATTAAAAGAGAGTTCTACCCTGAACTCTTGGTATGAATTACAGCGCGATCAAAAAACTTACTATTTGCAGCAGGCGAAAAGTGAACAGCAGGCGTTGCAATCCGTACTGAATAGCAAACGTTTGGATGCCTCTAAAAAACAGTTGGCACAATTAGAAAAATCGCAACAGACAAAGGATGAAAATGTTAATCCGCTGATTCAGAATGAGTTAAATCAGAATACACAATTGAGCCAGCAGTTATTGAATGAAACGCAAACCTCTAACCAATTGTCGCAAGAGAGTTTACGCATTAAAAATGTGTTGGATAACTTAACGCAAACACAACGTAGCATTGATGAACAGATTAGTGCTTTGCAGGGAACGTTGGTTTTATCTCGTATCATCAATCAGCAAAAACAGAATTTACCGACAGATCAAACGATTGAAGGCTTGGGAAAACGCATTGCCGATCTGCGCGTGCAGATTTTCGATTTAACACAAGCAAGAGATGCAATTTATGCTCCGGAAGAGTATATCGCCAAGTTACATAACGCCTCCGGCTTGAGTGATTCTGAAAAAAGCACTTTAATTTCGGTATTATCTGAGCGGAAGAAAATTTATTCAGATATTCTTAAATTATTGAATGCACAGTTAAATTTAGCGATTACTATTGAGTTGAATCAGCAGCAGGTCAGATTGATCAGCGATGATTTGCAACAAAAATTGCAACAGCAGAGTTTCTGGGTGAAGAGTAATAATCCAATCGATTGGGATTGGATGGTGTCATTTCCAAAATTGGCGTTGACACAGTTAAAGAATATCAGTAATGCGAGCGATACACGTCATTTCAGTCGAAATCTTATTCCGATGTTGGGCTTTGTTCTGTTTTTATCACTAGTCGCAGCTTTGATTTATTCTCAAAAAGCAAAATTGCAATCTTGGTTGGCAAAGATCAATTCTCAAGTCGGTTCCTTAAATGCAGATAGCCAATGGCATACGCCGTTAGCCATTCTGTTAACCGCAATATTAGTCGTGCCTTACCCATTGATGTTTTTAATTATTTTTGTGTTGGTGGGGCATTTCACCATTGCTGATCCTATTTTAGCGTGGCCGTGGACCTTAAAAATGGCAGGCTATTGGTGGCTATTTTCTTTCTTAATTGAGCTATTGAAACCGAATGGTCTGGTTTATCGTCATTTTGGTTTGGCAAAAGAGAGCGGCAAGCTATTTTTAGCGGTATTAAAACGTTCAATTTGGGCAATTATTTTCTTAATTAATACCACTTTGATTAGCGATATGAGCAATACGCCGTTGACCAATGATGTTATCGGTGAAGTTATTACCATTTCGGCATTGATTTTTTGCGTTTTGATTATTGCACCTCGTTTCGGGTATGCGGTCAGAAAATATGAGGCGACACAAGAAAATGATGGCGGTTATCAACACGTTGGGCCGGTATTGTTGAAAGTGATTCGTGTATTGCTGTTGTTAATTCCGATAGCGTTGATCGTGTTGATTGTGGTCGGCTATTACTATACCGCTTTAAATCTCATTACACACTTTATTGCCAGTTATCTGGTCACTGTTTTGTGGGTATTAATCAAACAGATTACCGATCGCACATTGGCGGTATCGGCAAGACGTCTGGCGTATAAACGCTTAAAAGAGCAGCGGGAGAAAAATCAAAATAAAAATGAAAATGGGCGTTCAGAGGAAATTGTAATTGATACTAAAGATTCCGAATTGGCATTGAGTCAGGTTAAACAACAGGTGGCGCGTATTGCTGAATGGGCATTATGGGCGGTGTTAGTCGGTTTCTACTATATTGTATGGTCGGATTTATTAACAGTGGCGTATCATTTGGAAAGCATTACTTTATGGCAACAGACGGTTACCACTGAAACCGGCACGGTAGTGGAATCCATCACCTTACTAAATATGCTACTGGCAATTTTCATTCTATTAGTCACTTATGTGTTAGTCAGAAATATTGCTGGTTTATTAGAGGTGTTTGTTTTTTCGAGAATTAAACTTTCACAAGGTGCGCCTTATACTATTACAACTTTATTAACCTATTTTATCGTGGCAATCGGCGCGGCTTGGGCATTTTCAACACTGGGAATGTCGTGGTCAAAATTGCAGTGGTTATTTGCGGCATTATCTGTTGGTCTTGGTTTCGGTTTGCAGGAAATTTTTGCAAATTTTGTTTCCGGTATTATTATCCTGTTTGAACGTCCGGTGCGCATCGGCGATACCATTACTATCGGTGAATATTCGGGTACGGTTTCCAAAATTCGTATTCGTGCAACCACATTGGTCGATTATGACGGTAAAGAGGTTATCGTTCCGAATAAGGCATTTGTAACGGAACGTTTGACAAACTGGGCATTATCCAACACGATCACGCGTTTGGTGATTACGGTCGGGGTTGCTTATGGTTCAGATCTGGAATTAACCAAAAGATTGTTGTTACAAGCAGCGAAGGATTGTGAAAAAGTGTTGAAAGAACCGGAGCCAAGAGCCTATTTTCTGACTTTCGGTGCCAGCACGTTGGATCACGAATTACGGGTTTATGTAGGAGATTTGTCGGACAGATTGCCAACAACAGATTTTTTGAATCGCAGAATTAATCAATTATTTGCGGAAAATAATATTGAAATCGCCTTTAACCAGCTGGATGTTTTTATCAAAAATCAACAAAGCGGAGAAGAAATGAAAGTGGCGACATCGACAGAAAATAAATTAACACAATAAAGTATTAGAAAGAGGAAGCGAATATGGCAGGCAATAGTATTGGACAACTATTTAAAGTAACGACGTTTGGTGAGTCGCACGGTATTGCATTAGGCGGCATTGTAGACGGTGTTCCGCCGGGATTAGAATTGAGTGAAGCAGATCTTCAACCGGATTTGGATCGCCGTAAACCGGGCACATCACGCTATACCACGCCACGTCGGGAAGATGATGAAGTGCAGATTTTATCAGGTGTATTTGAAGGAAAAACAACAGGAACAAGTATCGGTTTATTGATCAAGAACAGCGATCAACGCTCTAAAGATTATAGTGAGATTAAAGATCGTTTCCGTCCCGGACACGCTGATTACACCTATCAACAGAAATACGGCATTAGAGATTATCGTGGCGGCGGGCGTTCTTCCGCACGGGAAACGGCAATTCGTGTTGCAGCCGGAGGGATTGCTAAAAAATATCTTGCACAGCATTTCGGCATCAAAATTCGTGCATTTCTATCTCAAATTGGTGATATCCAAGTGCCGGCACAACCATTAGAGAAAATTGATTGGGATTTTGTTAACAGTAATCCATTTTTCTGTCCGGATGAGGCAACAATTGAAAAATTTGATGCATTAATCCGAGAATTAAAGAAAGCCGGTGATTCTATTGGCGCAAAATTGACGGTTGTGGCAGAAAATGTTCCGGTTGGATTAGGCGAACCGGTTTTTGATCGTTTGGATGCTGATTTGGCACACGCCTTAATGGGCATTAATGCGGTTAAAGGTGTAGAAATCGGTGATGGCTTTGCGGTAGTAACGCAGCGAGGTAGCCAACATCGTGATGAAATGACACCGCAAGGTTTTTGTTCCAACCACGCCGGCGGCATTTTAGGCGGAATCAGCTCAGGTCAACCGATAGTGGCAACTATTGCATTGAAGCCGACTTCCAGCATCACAATTCCGGGACGCAGTGTGAACTTGCAGAATCAAGCCGTTGAGGTGGTCACTAAAGGCAGACACGATCCTTGCGTCGGTATTCGTGCAGTGCCGATTGCAGAAGCAATGGTAGCGATCGTGTTAATGGATCATTTATTACGTTATCAAGGGCAGTGTGGATTAAAAAATGAAGCTTAGTCAGCGAATTGTTTTAGCGCTCTGTGTTGTTTTTAGTTTGATGAATGTTGGTTTAGCAGAAACAGAATGGCAGAGAATTAAGCGACCGATTGCTGGTGATCCGTTGCCAATTGGTAGTTACAGCAATGGTTGTATTATTGGCGCACAGGCGTTGCCTTTGCAGGGGGAAGGTTATCAGGTGATTCGATCTCAAAAGTTGCGTTTTTTCGGGCATCCGGAAATGTTGAGTTATCTACAACATTTAGGACAAAAGGTTAAAAATGCAGGTTTGCCGACAATGTTAGTTGGCGATATTGCAATGCCCGCTGGTGGTCGTTTTGCTAGCGGGCACGCTAGCCATCAAATGGGATTGGATGCTGATATTTGGTTAAAAATGGGGGCAATGAGCGCAAAGCAGGCCTTAAACCCGACAGCTATTTTAATGGTGGATCGCAAAGCGCAACGGGTAGATGAGCGTGTTTGGACGCCCAATCAGACTGAATTAATTCGTTTGGCAGCACAAGATAATAAAGTGGCAAGAATTTTTGTTAATCCGGCGATTAAATTGAAACTGTGTCAAACGATTAAAGGTGATCGTAGTTGGTTAAGAAAATTACGTCCGTGGTTCGGGCACGATGCACATTTTCACGTGCGTTTACATTGTCCAAAAGGTGCGCAATATTGTGAAGAGCAGGCGCCAATTCCTGTCGGAGATGGTTGTGGCGAAGAGTTGATGTCGTGGTTTAAACCGCGTTCTGCAACTGCACCAAGTTCACCGAAGAAACCGCCACAATTACCTTTTTTGTGTCAGCAATTATTGGATTCCCCTGATAAACAGCAGTGGTTTGCACAATAAATAGAGGAGAAAAAATGGACATCGGCTTGGATATTTATGCGATTCTTTTTTTGTTGGCGGGAATAGCCGGATTTATCGATGCGATTGCCGGCGGTGGCGGATTGATCACGATTCCGGCATTATTGGCTGCCGGCTTGCCACCGGCAGCGGCATTGGCGACCAATAAACTGCAGGCGAGCGGCGGTTCTTTTTCTGCAAGTCTTTATTTTGTGAGAAAAAAAGCGGTAGATTTGCGTACTGTCTGGAAGATGATTATCGGTACTTTTAGCGGCGCAATGATCGGTACAATTGCCGTGCAATTAATTGATGCATCTGTGATCAAATCATTATTGCCTATTTTGGTATTGGTTGTTGGCTTGTATTTTTTATTTTCGCCTAAATTGGGTGAGAAAGATTGTCATCAACGTCTAAGTTTTACTGCATTTGCGCTAGCGGCAGCATTTCCAATCGGTTTCTATGACGGCTTTTTCGGACCGGGAACCGGCTCTTTTTTGTGTGTCGCTTTTGTCACCTTGTTGGGATTTAATTTAGCGAAAGCAACTGCTCACGCTAAAATCTTAAATTTCACCTCCAATTTCACTTCATTGGTCTTTTTTATTTTAGGTGGAGAAGTTTATTGGACGCTTGGCTTCGTTATGATGATCGGCGGTTTTTTAGGCGCAAGATTAGGTGCCAAAATGGTATTAACTAAAGGACAAAAATTGATTCGTCCAATGGTGGTGATAATGGCATTTATTATGACTGCCAAAATGATGTATGACTATGGTTGGTTTAACTAAAAAAGATGTCTGACGAAAATAGAAGAATTACAGCACGAGTAGGGTATGAACCTCAGTTCCGTTGGAGTTATCTGCATCCGAAATTTTGGGGTGTTTGGTTCGGCGTGTTTTTATTGGTTTTATTGGCTTTTGTGCCGTTTCGTTGCCGTGATGCTTTGGCAGCGAAAATCGGTTTATTGGTCGGAAAAGTCGCCAAAAAACAACGAAAACGGGCACAAGTTAATTTGCGTTACTGTTTTCCACATTGGAGTGAACAGCAGCGTGAGCAAGTAATCGACAAAATGTTTATGACCGTGGCGCAAACAATGTTGGGAATCGGCGAAATAGCACTGCGTTCCACTAAACATTTGCAAAAACGGAGTCTGTTTTTAGGCATAGAGCATTTACGTCAAGCAAAACAACAGGGTAAAAATATTATTTTGTTGGTTCCTCATACTTGGGCTATTGATGCTTCCGGTATCATTTTGCATACGCAAGGAATGCCAATGACCGCAATGTATAATCCACATCGAAATCCGTTGGTGGATTGGCTTTGGAATGCGGTTCGAGAACGTTTCGGCGGCAAAATGCACGCGCGCCAAAATGGCATTAAGCCTTTTCTGAATGCCGTTCGCAAAGGGGAGATGGGGTATTATCTGCCGGATGAAGATTATGGCGAAGAATTAAGTGTTTATACCGATTTTTTTGCAACTTACAAGGCGACATTACCCGGACTGAATAAAATGTGCAAAATTGCTAAAGCGGTGGTAATTCCAATGTTTGCCCGTTACAACGCACAACAAGGACGTTATGAAATTGAAATTGATGCGCCATTAGCGTTGACAGATGACGAGCAACAAAGTGCAAGATTAATGAATGAAGTGATCGAAAAATTTGTTACGGTAACACCGGAGCAGTATGTCTGGATTTTACGATTACTGAAAACGCGTAAAGACGGCGTTGATATTTATCAATAGAAATTTTATTTTTTGATATAAAAGTGTATTTTTTCAGAAGTAGCACTGTTAGAATACGAGGCTTTGAGAACAGCGGAAGCTGTATAATTTTTGTTAGGCAAATCATAATGAACCAACAGCAAAAAGAATTAATTAAATCATCAATTAAATCTATTCCAAATTATCCTGCGGAAGGCATTATTTTCCGCGATATTACCAGTTTAGTCGAAACGCCGGCAGCATTTAAAGCAACTATCGATTTAATCGCAGAACACTTTAAAGATAAAAACATTACAAAAGTTGCCGGTACAGAATCAAGAGGATTTATTTTCGGCGCGCCGGTAGCGTTAGCTTTAAATGTTCCTTTTATTTTAGTGAGAAAACCGGGTAAATTGCCGCGCGAAGTGATTTCGCAATCTTATGAATTAGAGTATGGTCAGGACACGTTAGAAATGCATACCGATTCAGTCAATCAAAATGATAATGTGCTTATTATTGACGATTTATTGGCAACCGGCGGCACAGTGGAAGCTACTATTAAATTAATTCAACGTTTAGGCGGTAAAGTGGAACACGCCGCATTTGTGATCAGTTTACCTGAATTAGGCGGTGAAGAGCGTTTGCGTAAATTAGGCGTAGAACCTTTTACGCTGGTGGATTTTGCCGGACACTAACAGTAAATAAAAAGGGAAAGTATGAGTTATCAGGTATTGGCGCGTAAATGGAGACCGGATCAGTTTTCTGATGTGGTGGGGCAAGAGCATATTATTGCTGCGTTGACCAATGCCTTAAATAATCAGCGATTACATCACGCCTATCTGTTTTCCGGTACTCGCGGTGTTGGAAAAACCTCTATCGCACGTCTGTTTGCCAAAGGATTAAATTGTGAAAAAGGGATTACAGCTACGCCGTGCGGTGAATGTGAAAATTGTCGTGCGATTAAAGAAGGGAATTTTATTGATCTGATCGAGATCGATGCGGCTTCACGCACTAAAGTCGAAGATACCCGAGAGTTGCTGGATAATGTGCAATACAAACCGGTACGTGGTCGATTCAAGATTTATCTTATCGATGAAGTGCATATGCTATCGCGGCATAGTTTTAATGCGTTGTTAAAAACGTTGGAAGAGCCGCCCGAATATGTCAAATTCCTCTTGGCAACGACTGATCCGCAAAAATTGCCGATTACTGTTCTTTCTCGTTGCATTCAATTTCATTTAAAAGCGTTGGATGCGGATGTGATTGCTGCGCATTTGCAGAAACTATTGCAAAAGGAACAGATCGATTATCAACCGCAAGCCTTGATGAAAATTGCGCGTGCGGCACAAGGCAGTGTGCGTGATGCTTTGAGTTTAACCGATCAGGCGATAGCCTTGAGTAATGGCAATATTAATGTCAATGATGTCAATATGATGCTTGGCTTGTTGGATAACGATAAATCTATTGCCTTATTAAAAGCGCTTTCTCAAGCCGATGGTGAGCAAGCAATGCAAGTGTTGAATGAGATTGCACAACAAGGCGTTGATTGGGAAAGAGTGCTGCAAGAGATGGCGGAAACGTTACATCAAATTGCTATGTTGCAGTTCCTACCACCTAATCCGGAACAGGCGGATACGGCACTAACTTTATTAGCGAAAAATCTGTCACCGGAAGATGTGCAGTTCTATTATGAATTGATGATTAAAGGTCGAGAAGAACTCTCCTATTCGCCTGATCCTAGAATCGGGGTTGAGATGACAATGTTGCGCGCATTGGCGTTTCATCCAAAGCGTTTTTCCTTGTCTAATGAAGTGATTGCTGTTTCCTCTTCAGCAACAAAGCCTGTTGAAAAAAGCGAGAACTCATCCTTTTCTGTACAAAATTCACTGTCACAAAGTCAGCGTAATGAAGTGCCATCCGTTTCTATAAACAAAGAGAGTGCCGCTAATAGCAGCTGGAAACAGGTTGTACAGCAAATTGATGCCGGTGAATCAACTACGCCGGCGGATAGCAGTCAACCACAGGAAATGAAGTCTTCAGCACAACAATCTTTGAGCATTTTGCAGGCGGTGTCTCATCTGGAACAGGGGCAGCCGGCACATATGGTTCTGGATGACAAGGAAGTTGTAGCGCACGAAAAAAAAAAGTTTGAGCAATTTGAGCAAGTAGAAAATAACGCTACTCAGACAGTAAATGAAGTGCCACCGTCCATTCCAGTCAAACAGAATTCTGCAGCTGAAAATAGCGCGTTTGCAAGCAATAATGTTCACAATATAGAGGTCGCCGAGCACTCTTCATTGTGGGAAAAAGCTGACAGCACCGAAGCCAATGATGATGAAGAGAGTGAAAATGAAAGTATCAGTGAGGATTATCACTGGTCTTGGAGCGATCCTTCGTTGGCGCTGCAAGGACAGGCAGTAAAACCTTCAGAAATTAAGCAAACATTATTGAAACGATATACGCCTGAAGTGTTGGAGCAGGTCATTGCTTTAACGGCGAAGCAGAGCGAGTGGAGCAGTGATATTGAGAAAATGGCGGTTAAAGGCAACAGCAAAGGGGTTCTATTAAAGTCGGTCATTCTTGAAAAAACGGATGATTTTTTGAAATTGGGATTGCGCCCTGAAGCCTTTAATTTATTGAAAACTTTAGATTCTGCTTTTATTACGCAAGCATTGAAAGATTTTTACGGCCATCAGATGCGGATTGAACTTGATGTTTATCAAGGAGAACAAAAAACGCCGTTTGAGATACGCAACGAAATTTATCAGCAATTAGTGGTTCAAGCGCAACAAAATCTGCAACAGGATCGAGTGTTGCAGGACTTTATGCAGCAATTTGATGCTCAAATTACTTTAGATTCGGTGCGCCCGACAGGTAAAACAGGTCATTGAGAATTGCACAAATATGCTTTTCAGTTAAAATACAGCTTTTATTTTTCATTACACAATAGATAGGTAAAAATTATGTTTGGAAAAGGTGGATTAGGCGGCTTGATGAAACAGGCGCAACAGATGCAAGAACGGATGCAGAAAATGCAAGAAGAGATTGCACAGATGGAAGTGACCGGCGAATCCGGTGCCGGACTTGTGAAAGTCACCGTTAATGGGGCGCACAGTTGCCGCCGTGTCGAGATTGATCCTTCATTGTTGGAAGATGATAAGGATATGTTGGAAGATCTTGTTGCGGCAGCTTTCAATGATGCTGTTCGCCGTGCAGATGAATTACAAAAAGAGAAAATGGCTTCCGTTACTGCCGGAATGCAATTACCACCAGGTTTTAAAATGCCTTTCTAATCAAGATGGGGAGCAATAGCTCCCTTATCTCTGTTGTTAAATATAATTTTATTTAGGTCCTTTCTTTAAATTATGCAAATTAGCCCTTTACTTGATGAATTGATGGATGCTTTGCGTTGCCTGCCGGGAGTCGGCCCGAAATCAGCACAACGAATGGCATATTATTTATTACAGCGTGATCGCAGCGGCGCAATGAATTTGGCTAAAACGCTGACAGAAGCGATGGCGCATATCGGTCATTGCAGTCAATGTCGCACTTTTACCGAAGAAGAAGTGTGTAATATTTGCAATAACTATCGCCGCCAAGAGAACGGGCAGTTATGTATAGTGGAAATGCCTTCCGATATTCAGGCAATTGAACAGACAGGGCAGTTTTCAGGTCGTTATTTTGTATTAATGGGGCATCTATCGCCATTGGATGGTATCGGCCCGAAAGAGATTGGGCTAGATTTATTGCAGAAAAGATTGCAGACAGAATCTTTTTCTGAAGTGATTTTAGCGACTAATCCAACGATTGAAGGCGATGCCACGGCGAATTATATTGCCGAAATGTGTCAACAGTATGGGGTAAAAGTGAGCCGCATTGCTCACGGTATTCCGGTTGGCGGTGAATTGGAAATGGTGGACGGTACAACATTATCGCACTCGTTTATTGGCAGACGAGAATTAAAGTAGTGATGCAAATCGGATTTTCGCCATTTGTATGGGCGATTCTTTATCCTATTTTCCTTTTACGCTACAATAACGCAATTCTATGAATAAGCAGGATAATTATGGCAAAACAGGCTCTTTTTTATGTTTTTTCTAACACAACGACGCAAGAAAACCCCTTAGAAAATAAAGCGTGTGATTTGGCGGCGGATGCGTGGCGATTAGGAAAAAAGGTGCTGATTTCTTGCCAAAATGAAGAGCAGGCTTTTTTGATTGATGAACTGTTATGGCAACGAGATCCGCAACAGTTTGTCCCGCATAATTTATCCGGTGAGGTTAGCGGTTTTATGACGCCGGTAGAAATCTGTTGGCCGGGAAAGCGTAATTCACAACGGCGAGATCTATTAATTTCATTATCATTACAGGTTCCTGAATTTGCATTACTTTTCCCTCAAGTGATAGAGTTTGTTCCGGCAGATGAACAATTGAAAGCGCTAGCCAGAGAACGTTATAAACAATACCGCCAGCTTGGTTGGCAATTAAGCACGGAGCAAGCCTAATGTCGTGGATTGCAAAATCCTTTGCTCAACTTAGCACAGAAGAATTGTTTGCCATTTATCAATTACGCACCGCCGTGTTTGTGGTGGAACAACAATGTGCCTATCAAGAAGTGGATCACTGGGATAAAAGTGCGGTGCATTTTTGGCAAGAATTTGACGGCAAAATTTGTGCTTACTGCCGCATTATCCCGCAAGATGACGGCGTGCATATTGGCAGAGTGCTAGTAGTACAACACGCACGGGGCAAAGGCTTAGCTAAAGCATTGGTGCAACAAGCATTAGCTTATTGCCAACAACATTGGACAACCCAACCCGTGCTAATCCAAGCTCAAACTTATTTACAGGATTTTTATCAATCTTTCGGTTTCCAAGCCATTTCAACGGAATATTTAGAAGACGGCATACTGCATTTGGATATGACATTAGTGAGCTAAGGTTGGAGGAAGAAATAATGAAACCAATGACAAAAGAAGAAATCATTGAACAACAACGGCAGTTGCATATTCTTTTTAAAGTGTGGATGGAAGATAAGAAAAAACGTGAAATTCTCACCTTCCAGCGTCCCAATGGGAATATTGTGCGCCATTATCCTGATGGACGGGAAGAAGTGATTGAGCATGCAAAATAGTTTGGCTATTTTTTATTGCGGTAAAAATGATACGGATAAAATGGCGAATATATAGATCTTTATTTGATCATCTAAGGGGGTTTTTATTAGTGAATTAGAAAAAGAAAAGTTTTTTTGTGATTTAGAAAAGGTAAAGAGTGATGAGGAGTTACTTAGATTCACAAGAAAATATGTAATACATGGGATTCCTTATGTTTTTAAAAATAATGAGCATAAATTTTATGATTTTCGAGAAAGGATTGCCAAAAAATGGGAAGTTCCTTTTCATGAAGTTTTCATATCTGGCTCTGCTAAGTTAGGTTTTAGTTATATTAAGGGTACTGAGTTTAATGAGAATTCAGATATAGATGTAGCTATTATTTCGAAAACGCTATTTGAAAGAGTAATGGAAGGTATTGAACACTTTCAATGGAAAATACGAAATCGACAAATTACTCTTCATGAGGAGGCTTTAGATAAGTATCACAGCTTTCTTAAATATCTAGCAATTGGGTGGATTAGACCTGATTTATTACCAATTCAATTACAACTTTTAGGTGATAATCCTTTGCGGCGTGAATGGTTTGATTTCTTTCAATCTATATCTTATGGGAAATCAGAAATAGGCAATTATAAGGTTTCAGCAGGTGTATATAAAAGTTATCCTCATTTTGAAAAATATATATATAATGGGATACAAGTAAAATATAGAAGCGTGATTGCTTCAATTGCTAAAGGAGTATAGTATTATGCAAATAAAACAATCTGTTACTAACCCAACTATAGCTGATGTTTATGAGCGAATTCAGTCTAAAAAGTTAGATCTACAACCTGAATTTCAAAGAAAGTTTGTATGGACATTAGAACATCAAGAGAAATTTATCGAAACTATCTTGTTAGGGTATCCGTTCCCAGAGATATATGTTTCTAGTGCTGGATATGATCATGAGACAAGAAGCACTTCACAGAAAGTAATTGATGGACAACAACGATTGACCACTATACAAAATTATATTAATGATTTTTATATAGAAAATAAACCCTTTAAATCAATACCTAGATTTAAAGAGCTGGGAAAAGAAAAACAAAAAAGTTTTATGGAATATCAGTTGGTATTTAGAGATATTGGAGATGTTGAAGATAACGTAATTAGAGAGATTTTTAAAAGAATAAACTTAACAAAATTTAAACTTGAAGATATAGAAATACATAATGCAGTGTATGATGGTGCATTTATACAGACAGCTAAGAAAATATTAGATGGAATAGATAAAAAACAACTATTAAATATTTTTCATGAGTCTGAGTTAACAAGGATGGGGGATTTATATTTTATACTTCAAATAATGGCAACTATAGAGAATGATGGTTACTATAATAGAGATAAAGAATTGGAACTTTATATTGCCAAATATAATGAAAATTATGAAAATTCAACTAAAATGGCTAGTATGATATCTAATGTTTTAAATAATATATCTTCCTTTAATCTTGAAGATTCATCTATTTGGTTTAGAAAATCAAACTTTTTTACTTTAATGGTTGAAATTATAAAGAATTATGAATACATAGAAAATTCTTCATTAAATTTGAAAGAAAATCTTATTCTTTTTGAGGAGAAGATATTGGGGAATAAGAATAAAGATAATGACTATGGTGATTATTATTCAGCTATGTATACGGGAACAAATAATCGAAAGGCAAGGATAATCAGGGCTGATTTATTTGACTATTATGTACTTGAAATCAACGAGAATAAACAATGACACAAAAATTTGAAATGGCAGATCGTTTTGATCCCTCTGCCGTAGAACAAGCACTTTATAAACACTGGGAAGAACAGGGCTATTTTAAGCCGAATGAAAACCCGAATGCACCGAGTTATTGTATTGCGATTCCGCCGCCGAATGTAACAGGGTCGTTGCATATGGGGCACGCTTTCCAGCAAACTTTGATGGATACGCTGATCCGTTTTCATCGTATGGAGGGGGATAACACCCTTTGGCAGGCGGGGACTGACCACGCGGGGATCGCCACGCAAATGGTGGTGGAGCGTAAAATCGCAGCGGAAGAGGGCAAAACTCGCCACGATTACGGACGTAAAGCCTTTATCGAAAAAATTTGGGATTGGAAAGCCTATTCAGGTGGCACGATCAGCCAGCAAATGCGACGTTTGGGCAATTCCATTGATTGGGAACGTGAGCGTTTCACAATGGACGATGGTCTTTCTGATGCGGTGAAAGAAGTCTTTGTGCGTTTGCACGAAGAGGGCTTGATTTATCGTGGGAAACGCCTTGTAAACTGGGATCCAAAACTACACACCGCGATTTCCGATCTCGAAGTGGAAAATAAGGAAAGCAAAGGCTCGCTCTGGCATTTCCGCTATCCGTTGGCAAATGGTGAAAAAACAGCAGACGGTAAGGATTATTTAGTGGTGGCGACCACCCGTCCTGAAACAATGCTGGGCGATACAGCGGTGGCGGTACACCCTGAAGATGAACGCTATCAATCTCTTATCGGCAAAACCGTGATCTTACCGCTGGCGAATCGTGAAATCCCGATTATCGCTGATGATTATGTGGATCGTGAATTTGGTACAGGCGTGGTAAAAATTACACCTGCCCACGATTTCAACGACTACGAAGTGGGTAAGCGTCATCAGTTGCCAATGGTGAACGTGATGACTTTGAATGCGGATATTCGTGATGAAGCGGAAATTATCGGCGTAGATAATAAGCCGTTAGCGAATTATGTGGCGGAAATTCCTGAGAAATATCGTGGAATGGAGCGTTTTGCCGCACGTAAACAAATCGTGGCAGATTTCGAGGCTTTAGGTTTGTTGGAAGAAATTAAACCGCATGATCTTAAAGTTCCTTATGGCGATCGTGGTGGTGTGCCGATTGAGCCAATGCTGACCGATCAATGGTATGTGAGCGTGAAACCGTTAGCAGAAGTTGCCATTAAAGCGGTAGAAGACGGAGAAATCCAATTTGTGCCGAAACAATATGAAAATCTCTATTTCTCTTGGATGCGTGATATTCAAGATTGGTGTATTTCCAGACAGCTATGGTGGGGACACCGCATTCCGGCTTGGTATGATGAGCAAGGCAATATTTATGTTGCACGTAATGAAGCGGAAGTGCGTCAAAAATATCAGTTAAGTGACGACATCAAATTAAAACAGGATGAAGATGTCTTAGATACTTGGTTCTCATCAGGATTATGGACGTTCTCCACATTGGGTTGGCCGAATAACACTAAAGATTTGCAGATGTTCCATCCGACAAATGTGTTAATCACCGGTTTTGACATTATCTTCTTCTGGGTGGCAAGAATGATAATGTTCACAATGCATTTCATCAAAGATGAAAATGGCAAACCGCAAGTGCCGTTCAGAACGGTTTATGTAACCGGATTAGTGCGTGATGAAAATGGCGCAAAAATGTCGAAATCGAAAGGTAACGTGATTGACCCATTGGATATGATTGACGGTATCGATCTTGAAAGTTTAGTCGCGAAACGAACCGGCAATATGATGCAGCCGCAGTTGGCAGCAAAAATTGAAAAGGCAACACGTAAAGAGTTTCCTGAAGGCATTGTGGCGCACGGTACGGATGCATTGCGTTTTACCTTAGCAGCATTGGCATCAACCGGACGTGATATTAACTGGGATATGAAACGTCTGGAAGGTTACCGTAATTTCTGTAATAAATTATGGAATGCGAGCCGTTTTGCCTTGATGAATATTAACGGTAAAGATTGTGGCTATGGTGAGAATAAGGAGATGGAATTATCTCTAGCGGATCGTTGGATTTTGGCGGAATTTAATCAAACTGTAAAAACATTCCGACAGGCATTGGATCAATATCGTTTTGATATTGCAGCAACCACTTTATATGAGTTTATTTGGAATCAATTCTGTGACTGGTATTTGGAATTAACAAAACCGGTATTAAACAGCGGTTCTGAAATTCAACAACGCGGTACGCGTCATACATTAATTACCGTATTGGAACAAATATTGCGTTTAGCGCATCCTATTATTCCATTTATTACCGAAGAAATTTGGCAAAAAGTGAAAGGATTAGTCAACATTGATGCGGATACTATTATGTTGCAACCATTCCCGCAGTTTGATGCCAATTTGGTGGATGAACAGGCAATTAACGAAATTAACTGGATTAAAGAATTAATTGTGAACGTTCGTAATATTCGTTCAGAAATGAATATTGCTCCGAGCAAAGCATTAGATGTGTTATTGCGTCATTTAACGGAAGATGAAATTAACTGTTTAAATAATAATTTGTCATTAATTAAGACAATGGCAAAATTAGAAAGCATTAATATTTTGTCTTCTGATGAAGAAGCACCGTTAGCAGTAACGAAGTTATTGGGTAATGCGGAATTACTCATCCCAATGGCAGGTTTTATTGATAAACAAGCGGAATTAGCGCGTTTAACCAAAGAGCTTAATAAGTTGCAGCAGGAAGTTCAACGTATTGAGAATAAATTAAATAATGAGAATTTTGTTGCGAAAGCGCCGGAAGCCGTTATTGCTAAAGAACGTGAAAAAATGCAAGGCTATTTGGATGGTCTTGATAAATTAAAAGCACAATATGCTGCTATTGAAGCGTTATAAGTAAAAATATAAAAGGGCATATCTTTTTGAAGATATGCCCTAAATACAAATAAAAACCTACGAAAGCTCGTAGGTTTTTTATTAAGACATAAATAATGTTATTCTTTTATGCCTTCAACTTGATAGTTAATTTGCCAATATAATAGCTCGGAATAAGATCTTATTTCTTTTGCTTCCTCTTCACCTATCTCAAGTTGCTTTGCAGTTTCACCATTCTGTTTATTCCACTGATATTTGACAATATTTTCAGAGTGGAGGTCGTAAACTGCATCAGGGGTAATAAATACGGTTTCATTAAAAGCAAAATTGAATTTATTCTCTGCTTTATTCGATAATAAATTTCTTCCAGCCAAATGCCAATATTCGCAATCAGATAGACTCAATGCAAATAACGTAGGCATAATATCTTTATGTGAACCCAATCTATAAGGATTAAAGTCTATTGCTAAATTTGCTTTTATAGTTGATGGGATATGAATAAAAAATGGTACTGTTTTATCTAAAAACAGATCAAGCGGAAAACGATTTTCCATTGCACGCATATAATGATCACCTGTTGCGGCAATAATTGTTTTTTCTGCAATATTACTTTTTTCTATATTTTCAATAAATTCGCCTAATGCATTTGCTGCATATTGGAATGCCTGCAAAATATTTTTCTGTTCAGTTTTATCCTTAGCTAAAATCTTCCCAGTCAATATATCCGGATTGACCACAAAAGGATGATAATGATCCGGTGCTTTGAACGGTGGATGATTTGTCATTGTTAGAATATTAATAAAAAGTGGCTGGTTACTTTCTTGCAATAATTTTTCTGCCAGTTTAAAAGCATATTCATCAGCAATACCCCAATAGGAGAGGGTAGTTTTTGATTCGGGAAATGTATCTATAATCGAGTTTTGATCGTAAAGTTCATCAATACCTTGCAGCGGCATATAGTTGGCTAAATTACGCCACATAATATTTCCTGCAGTAATAAAAACTGTTTTATAACCTTTATTTTTATAAATAAAAAACGGAGTTTGTAACAAACTTTTATTTTGTGCGATCGATTGGCTAATATTTTGAATCGGACTATAAAAATAGAGAGAAGATAGTGATGGTGCTGTGCCATTATAGTCGGAAGTAAAAAACTTAAAATAATAATCCTGCTGAAAATATTTGCGCAATTTTCCCAACAAATCATTCGTTTCAGCGTTATCAAGTTGTAAGAAATTATTGCCAAAACTTTCCATTAAAGCCATAACAATATGTGGTGGGTTTTGTTGCAAAAAAGTATTTTTTTCAGTTTTATCAATAAAAAATTGTTGAGGATTTTCGTACTCGAAACATTGGGTTGTCGGAATAATTTTTGTAAATTGTTTGATTAATTTTGAACCCTGTTTTTTATCAACGGCTGAGAATTGAATGTCACGTTTTCGATCTTCAAAGGCCCATTTCATTGCAATAATGCCATTCGGCACCATTTGATTAATAATACTTAATGAGGAAACTTGAGCGTGCATTTTGGCTAACGGATGGGTGAAAAAATATCCTCGAGCTGCATAAGCGAGATAAATAAGGCTGATTAAGCCAAAAGTAATAGTAATCAATGTACTATAATTTTCTATTACTAAAGGCCGTTGAGAGAGAATATAAATAAAAATGGACGTAGGAAAAATGGCAGCGAGAATGGTGAGGACTAAGAGTTTAATAATAGGATAATCTTCCCAAATATTATTTAAGACGGCTTTAGTATCATCTTCGACAATACCAAACATAAAAATATTGTAATAGCTTTTATAGGTTTTAAAGTAAAAATAGTTACCGATATTAATGCCGGTAAAGAGTAATGAAATTAGAAAAATATAGAAACTGAATAAGCTAATTGTCGCTTGATAAAGCGAAAATGCGATTAAAACTGAACCAATAATAAATGGAACAGCAATAATTATTGCACTGATTTTGGCATCATAGCGATACCCCATTCTCCACATACGAGAAAATGAACGGTAATTTTGAGGATCTTGCAATAAATCCGTATCGATGAAACTTTTTACCATATGTTTTCTAATCAATATGGTTTGAAAAACAAAATAAAAAAATAAAATGGTGAGAACAAAGAGAAAGTTTAAATAAAAAGTCATTTATGAATTCCCCAAACGAGAGTTATTTATCTTCAAACCAAATTAATGTTGCCACTCTTCCTGTAATTTTATCTCGACGATAAGAATAAAATTTTTCCGGATCGGAGTAAGTGCAATATTCGCCACCACTAATATTTTTAGATAGCACGCCTGCCTGTTGTAGACGAATTCTTGCTAATTGATAAATATCTGCAAAATATTTACCTTGATTTTGGTCATCAATCTTAAACGCCTGTTTTGCCGTTTCATTATTTAAACAAAAGGCATCGTAAACATCCTGCCCGACTTGAAATGCTTTGGCACTGATAGCCGGTGCAAGCCAGACTTTAATTTTATCTGCCGGCGCGTTAAAGCAGTTCAGGGTATTTTCTAATATACCGTTGGCTAACCCTCGCCAACCGGCGTGGGCAGCAGCAACTTCTTGACCATTTTCGGCAGCCAAAATAACCGGTAAGCAATCCGCCGTCATAATGAGGCAGACTTGATTAGGTTGGTTGCTGTAACAGGCATCTGCGGTTTTATCTTCGCTGTTAAGAGGCAATCTCTTAACAAGATTGCTGTGTATTTGAGTGAAAAAAGTTGGTGATTGCGGCAATTGAAATTGCTCTACCAACAATTGTCGATTTTTAGCAACGATTTCTGCGGTATCGCCAACGTGATCGCCTAAATTCATACCGGCATAAGCACCGCAGCTATAACCTCCGCTGCGTAGAGTACTTAAGGCGTGAATATTATTCGGCACTTGCCAATTTGGGTAAATTGCGTCCATCAATAATCTAACTCATCTTTGTGTAGTTCATAATCTGCTTTTAGTGCATTGACTAATGTGACAAAGTCATCCGGTAATGGTGCATACCACTCCATTAATTCACCGCTAATCGGATGTTCTAAACGTAACATAATAGCGTGCAGTGCCTGACGTTGGAATTGTCGTAATACGGTTAATAATGCTTCACTTGCCCCTTTTGGTGGTTTAGGGCGTCCGCCATAAGTTTGATCACCAAGTAGCGGATGCGCGATATATGCCATATGTACGCGAATTTGGTGCGTACGTCCGGTTTCAAGCCGCAATCTTAAGCGAGTGTAATTACGAAAACGCTCCATAATGCGATAGTGAGTGACTGCCGGTTTGCCTAATGGATGTACCGCCATATGTGTGCGCTTGGTCGGATGGCGCGCCATTGGTTGATCAACCGTTCCGCCTTTCGTCATAATACCGCTGGCAATGGCTTCGTATTCGCGAGTAATTTGTCGTTTTTGTAACGCACGAACCAATTTGGTTTGTGCCTCTATTGTTTTTGCAACCACCATTAAACCGGTGGTGTCTTTGTCTAAACGATGCACAATTCCGGCACGCGGCACTTCCGCAATCGGCGGATAATGATATAAAAGAGCGTTTAATACGGTATTATCAGGGTTGCCGGCACCTGGATGAACAACAAGATCTTTGCTTTTATTAATGACGAGAATATGTTCATCTTCATATACAATATCCAGTGGGATATTTTGTGGTGTAAACCGAGTATCTTCTTCGATTTCCGCTTGCATAATAATCTGTTCCGTACCGAACACTTTTTCTTTCGGTACGGTGACAATCTTATCATCCACTTGTACTAAACCGGCTTCGATCCACGTTTTTATGCGAGAACGAGAATATTCCGGAAACAATTCCGCTAAAGTTTGGTCTAAACGTTGACCTAATTGATGAGGTTGAACCTCTGCTGTTAATTTTTTGTGTTCCATCGTGGTTTTAATTCCAGTAATATAAACATTTAATTATTTGCTGATACACTATACAATAACAGCAACCAATAGAGTTAAAGTCGTGATTTTACCTTAACTGTTCACGAGTTTATAGATCGAATCAAGAATTGTGTAATTGTTGTGCAATTCACCTAATAAAAAATTAAGGATTTAGATGCATATGAATAAGATAAAAGTAATTGCTGTGACTGCTTTATCCGCTTTGGTATTATCAGCTTGTTCCAACTCCTCTAAAGAGCAGGTTGAGCAGGCTCCGGTGAGTGAACTATATCAAAAAGCCCAAGAATATTTGCAGGATGAGAATTATCGTCAAGCAATCCGTTATCTTGAAGCTACGGATAATCGTTTTCCATATGGCGAATATGCACAACAGGCAGATTTAAATTTAATTTATGCCTATTACCGCAATGAAGATTATGTGAATACTTTGTCGACAGCGGAGCGTTATTTGCAAAAATATCCGCAAGGCCCTCATTTGGATTATGTGTTATATATTGCCGGTTTAACCAATATGGCGTTGGGGGATAATTTATTCCAAGATTTCTTCGGTGTGGAACGTTCTTCACGTGAAACTAAGCCAAGAGAAGATGCTTATCATAACTTTGAAACCTTAGTGCGTTATTTCCCGAACAGTGAATATACGCCGGATGTGAAACAACGAATGAGCTATATTCGTGAAAGTTTGGCAAAACATCAATATGAAATTGCGGAATTTTATCAGAAACGTGATGCTTACGTTGCGGTGGTGAATCGAATTCAAGATAATTTGCTCCGTTTATATCCGGATACAAGTTATGCTTATAAAGCATTGCCAATGTTGCAACAGGCTTATGCCGCATTACATTTAGATAAACAGGCGCAAGAAATTGCACAGGTTTTAGCAAACAGTAAACAAAAAGAATTTCCTGAATTAGAAAAACCGGAATCGCGTCCGGATGTTAAACCGCCGGTGAAATAACCTTATTATCAAGAGAAAATGCGATCAAGGTGATCGCATTTTTATTGCACGGAACGATAGAGATCTTTGCTGTAAAAAATTTGCGTTGGATTGTTTAAATCATAACCGGCAATATCGGCAGCAATTTTGACCGGTAAATAATAGTGATAAATTGGCAAAATAACGGCATCGGTTGTCAGCGTATCAAGAACCTGCTGATAAATTTGTTGCCGTTTTTCATTTTCTGTTTCCAACATTGCCTGTTCCAACCATTGATCCACTTTTTCGTTATGATAATGCATTAAGTTATCCGGGCTTTTCGAGTGAAAATTGTTTAAAAAGGCGGAAATATCATTGTAATCGGCACACCAACCACTACGAATCAGTTGAAATTGCTGTTGGCTATGCAACAACGCCCATTCCTGCTGAGTCTTCGCTTGAATACCTGCTCTGATTAAATCTGATTGAGAAAACTGACGCACTAAATTTTGTGCTATGGCAAGATTTACCGGGTTGTTATCAACGGTTAGATTTAAATGTAATGGATGTTGAATAGAGATACCTGCCTGTTGTAATAGCTGTTCCGGCGGTGCTGAATTGAAATAGGCGCTTAATAACATTGATGAAGGTAATAAATTAGTACTGGCTTTACCGTTAATATTCACGCCATTAATTGCACTTTTACTGGAAATTAGGCTCACTAATGCTTGTCTTACCGCACTATTTTTTAAAGTGTGGTGATTAGGGTTTAACTCATAATAATAGCTACATAATTTCGGTACGGTTTGTTGCGTATCATTATTAGTATTTAAGCGTAGATCAATTTCTTTTGACTTAAGATTTGTCCTCCAGTATTCAACTTTTTGGAAAGAAACGTGCAATTTTTGCCAATAAAAGGGATTACGCGTTAATATTACTTTGTTTTCATCAATGTTATTTAAAGTATAAGCACCGTTATGTAGAGAGTTTTTTATTGGCAATAAGGAAATATGTGCCAACATTAAGGGGAAGTTGGCATTTGCTTTGTCCAGCTCAATTTGCAAATGGTAATCATCCGGAGCAGTTATGCCTAATGCTGCTGGTTCAAGTTGTTTCTGCAGAACGGCCTTTGCATTTTTAATGGCAATAAAAGCTAAATACGGCGCTGACGGTGAATTTTCTATAAATAAATTTTGCCAGCTGTTCACAAAATTGGCGGCAGTCACGGCAGAACCATCCGACCATTTGGCATCATTGCGTAAAGTAAACAACCAAACTTTGTTATCTTTTGTTTGCCAGGATTGAGCAACGGCGGGAATAATATTACCGTGCAGATCGTAGCTTACTAACCCTTCATAAAGATCATAAATTATCGCACTGTTTTGCAGATCAGTGACCTGTTGCGGATTGAGTTGGAAACGGGAAAATTCACCTCCGCGAATAAGTGTTTGTCGAGAAGGTGTGCTATTTTCTGTGGTTGTAGTTGTTGTTTGTGAAGAGTGTTGTTGATCACAACTTACTATTAACAGTAGTGCATAAATAATAAAACTACTTTTACTTAACAATTTATGCCACATCAGTGTAATAACCCCGGGAATAAATTAGAGATACCGGCAACGCAGATCTCAATACCGAGCGACATTAGAATTAAGCCCATAATACGTGTGACTACATTGCTGCCGGTTTTACCGAGATATTTCATAATCATTGGACCGGAACGGAAAATGGCATAACACATCAGCGAAAAAATTAAAATTGCGATTGCGAAGCCCAGCCAATCGATCCAACTGTTATAACGTGAAGCCCAGACGATGGTTGAGCTGATAGCACCCGGGCCGGCAATTAATGGCATAGCAAGCGGTACAACGGCAATACTTTCATTTTCAGAAAAATTGGTGGCGCGTTCTTCTTTATTTTGTTTTTCTTCACCCAATTTACCGCTGATCATTGTCATTGCAATGGAAATAACAAGCAGACCACCGGCGATACGGAAGGAATTAATGGAAATACTGAAAAAATTAAGCAATGCTTGACCAACAAATAGGCTGGTAAGTAAAACTACACCGATGGCAGTGGAGGTCACCAACATTGTTTTTTGGCGTTCGGCTTCATATTGGTTACTGGTCATACTCATAAAAATAGGTAATGATCCGACCGGATTGGTGACGGCAAATAATCCAATAAAAAACTGCATATAAATAGGAAAGTTTTCAATAAACGGCATAGGCATTAATGATTTCAGTATTGTATAAATTAGAAAGCGTTTATTATGGCATAAGAAGCCGTTATTTACACGCCGCAGTAATCACAATCTCCACTTTCCAGTTCGGATCGGCAAGTTTTGCTTCAACGGTGGAACGTGCAGGTGCTTTGCCAACAACGACCCATTGATCCCAAGCGCGGTTCATTTCAGCATAGTCATTCATATCGGCTAAGAAAATTTCAGCGCGTAAAATACGAGATTTATCTGAACCGCTTTTTTCCAATAAAATGTCGATAAGCTGTAACACCTGTTGCGTTTGCTCATAAGCATTCAATGATGAATCTTCTGCCACTTGTCCTGCCAGATAGACAATTCCTGCGTAAATAGTGGCTTCCGATAAGCGATTACCGGCATCAATATGTTTAATTTCACTCATAAAGCACTCCTTTAAGTTATATCTGATAAATTATTTTAAGGGTAAAATGGGTTTTCATTAACAGAATATATATTCTCTGATTCGGAAGCGGCAACTTCCTGAAAATGAGGCACATTCTACCGCCCCGAAGAGCGATGTTTCAACCATTAAGGAGCTTTTAATGAAACCATTAATTTCTAATCAACACGGTGCGATTGTGATGGCACTGCTACCGTTTTTGTATGGAATGCTGCTTTCTAAACCGATTTGGTTGCATTGTCTTCTTCTGCTTGCTTGGTTTTCACTCTATTTGATGACCTATCCGTTTCTGGCGTTATTTAAAGGCAGAAATTTGGCGCTGTATCGCCGTTGGACATTTATTTATGGTGGCGCGAGTTTGCTGTTTGCTGTTTTACCATTGTGGTATAACCCTCGTATTCTCTACTTTTTAGGTGCGATGCTACCGTTTGGTTTAATCAATATTTACTATACAAAACAGAAAAATGAGCGGGCATTACTGAATGATATTGCTGCTATTTTGATTTTTGCGATTGCCGGAATGGCGGCTTATTTCTTTTCGCAACAAAAGTGGGATCAAAATATGCTTTCAATCGCGCTTTATCCGACACTCTTCTTTGTCGGTACGACTTTATATGTGAAGAGCGTAATGCGTGAGCGCAAAAATCCTCGTTATTATTATCTCTCCTGTGTGTTTCATACACTTTGTGTCGTTATTGGCTTGTTCGTTAATATTGGTGTTGCTTTGGCTTATCTGCTGCCGATGTTACGCGCGATTTTTTTGCCGAAATATAAGTTATCGGTAAAACAGATTGGTTTAATTGAGTTCGTTATTTCACTCTATTTTTTGATTGTGCTTTACTTAGCAACGACATAGCTGAATAAATACGGGGCAGGGTTCGCCTTTGTTCGCTGTTAAAAAAATGCTAGAATTTGCGCTTTGTGATCAACAGCGACAGAAAAAAAGATGAGTGAAAATATTTATAATGCGAATGATATAACCGTTCTGAAGGATCTCGAACCGGTGCAGTTGCGCCCCGGAATGTATACTGATACCACCCGTCCTAATCATCTTGGTCAAGAAGTTATTGATAATAGTGTCGATGAGGCTTTAGCCGGTTATGCGACTAAAATTGAGGTTATTCTATATCAGGATCAATCGTTAGAGGTGATTGATAATGGGCGAGGAATGCCGGTTGATATTCATCCTGTAGAAAAAATTTCCGGTATTGAGCTGATCTTAACCAAACTGCACGCCGGTGGAAAATTCTCAAATAAAAATTACCAGTTTGCCGGTGGTTTACACGGCGTGGGAATCTCCGTTGTAAATGCACTCTCTGCACGCGTTGATGTTTCTGTTAAACGCAATGGTGAAATTTATCATATTGCTTTTGCCGACGGTAAAAAAATAGAAGAGTTGGAAGTGGTCGGCACTTGCGGCAGACGCACAACCGGTACGACAGTAAGATTTTGGCCTAATGCAAAATATTTTGATTCAGCAAAATTCTCTGTTTCACGTCTTCGTCATTTATTACGCGCGAAAGCGGTACTTTGTCCGGGATTGGAAATAAAATTTATTGATAAAGTTAATCAAACGGAAGAGCGTTGGTGTTATCAGGATGGGCTTTCTGATTACTTATTAGAAGCCGTTGATGGCGTGGTAACTTTGCCGGAACAACCGTTTATCGGCGAATTTAAAAGTGATACTGAAGCGGTGAATTGGGCGTTATTCTGGTTACCGGAGGGTGGGAATATCATTGGCGAGAGTTATGTTAATTTGATTCCTACGCCACTAGGAGGTACGCACGTCAATGGTTTGCGTCAAGGTTTGTTGGATGCAATGCGAGAATTTTGTGAATTCCGCAATTTATTACCGCGTGGCGTTAAGTTAACGGCGGATGATATTTGGGAGCGCTGTGCTTATATTTTGTCGTTAAAAATGCAGGATCCGCAATTTGCCGGACAGACAAAAGAGCGTTTATCTTCTCGTCAGAGTGCGGTGTTTGTCAGCGGTGTCGTCAAAGATAGTTTTAGTTTATGGCTTAATCAGAATATTCAACAAGCGGAGCAGTTGGCAGAAATGACGATTGCTTCGGCACAACGTCGTTTACGCAGTGCGAAAAAAGTTGTGCGTAAAAAATTGGTGAGCGGTCCGGCATTGCCCGGAAAATTGGCAGACTGTACCCAACAGGATTTGAGTCGTACCGAGCTGTTTTTGGTGGAGGGCGATTCTGCCGGCGGTTCGGCAAAACAGGCACGTGATCGTGAGTATCAGGCGATTTTGCCGTTACGCGGAAAAATCCTTAACACTTGGGAAGTGGCTGGCGATCAAGTGTTGGGCTCACAAGAAATTCACGATATCGCTGTGGCGTTAGGCATTGATCCCGATACTGATGATTTATCGCAATTACGCTATGGCAAGGTGTGCATTCTAGCGGATGCGGATTCGGACGGTTTGCATATTGCCACCTTATTATGTGCATTGTTTTTGCGTCATTTCCCTAAATTGGTGGAAGAGGGGCACGTTTATGTTGCGATGCCGCCGTTGTACCGTATTGATTTAGGTAAAGAGGTGCATTATGCCTTGGATGAAAATGAAAAAGAGGCCATTTTGGAACGCCTAAAATCTAAAAAAGGCAAAATTAATGTGCAGCGTTTTAAAGGTTTGGGGGAGATGAATCCTTTGCAATTACGCGAAACCACAATGGATCCGAATACACGTCGCTTAGTTCAGTTGGTGTATCAACCGAATCAAGGCAGTGATGACGAGGCGGATCATACATTAGAAATGTTAGATATGCTTTTGGCGAAAAAACGTGCGGATGATCGCAAAAATTGGTTACAAGAAAAAGGCGATCACGCAGAGTTAAACGTTTAAGTTTGGTAAAGAGAGATGAGTACAATTAATTACGAAGGCGTTGAGCAGATGCCGATAGGGCATTTTACGGAGAATGCGTACCTCAATTATTCAATGTATGTGATTATGGATCGTGCGTTGCCATTTATCGGCGATGGTTTAAAACCGGTGCAGCGCCGCATTATTTATGCGATGTCCGAATTAGGTTTGAATGCGAGTGCGAAATATAAAAAATCGGCGCGTACGGTCGGTGATGTACTGGGTAAATTCCATCCGCACGGTGATACCGCTTGTTATGAAGCAATGGTACTGATGGCACAGCCGTTTTCTTATCGTTATCCATTGGTTGATGGACAAGGAAACTGGGGAGCACCGGACGACCCGAAATCTTTTGCGGCAATGCGTTATACCGAATCTCGTTTATCAAAAATTTCAGAATTATTGCTTTCGGAATTGGGGCAGGGGACAGTCGATTATCAACCAAATTTTGACGGTACTCTTGATGAGCCACAATATTTGCCGGCAAGATTACCGCATATTTTATTGAATGGTACTACCGGAATTGCTGTGGGGATGGCGACCGATATTCCTCCGCATAATATTAATGAGATTGCCCAAGCATTAATTTTATTGTTGGAGAATCCGGATACTTCAATGGATGAAGTATTGGATATTGTTAAAGCACCGGATTTCCCAACAGAGGCGGAGATTATTACGCCGAAAGAGGATTTGCGAAAAATCTATCTGAATGGCAAAGGCTCACTAAAAATGCGGGCGGTATGGAGTAAAGAGGACGGCGAAATTGTGATTACCGCACTGCCTTATCAGGCTTCAGGCGCTAAAATTATTGAGCAGATTGCGACACAGATGCGCAATAAGAAATTGCCGATGGTGGATGATATTAAAGATGAATCGGATCACGAAAATCCAACCAGATTGGTGATTGTTCCACGTTCTAATCGAGTTGATGAAAATGAATTAATGGCGCATCTTTTTGCCACAACGGATTTAGAAAAAAGTTATCGTGTCAATATGAATATGATCGGTTTGGATCGTAAGCCGGCAGTGAAAAATTTATATACGATTTTAACGGAATGGCTCAGTTTCCGTCGTCAAACGGTCACTCGTCGCTTGCAATATCGTTTGGATAAAGTGTTATCAAGACTACATATTCTAGACGGCTTGTTGATTGCTTTCTTAAATATTGATGAAGTTATTCATATTATTCGCAATGAAGATGAACCTAAACAGGAGTTAATGTCGAGATTTGCCTTATCAGAAGAGCAGGCGGAAGCGATACTGAATTTACGTTTACGTCATTTAGCGAAATTGGAAGAAACTGAATTAAGAGCGGAACAGAAACAGTTAGAGCAGGAACGTAAACGGTTGGAAAAAATATTATCTTCGGATAAAAATTTGAACCAATTGATCAAAAAAGAGATTGAGCAAGATGCAAAAACATATGCCAGTCCGAGATTATCGAAAATTGTTGAACGTGAAGAGGCAAAAGCAATCTCTGAAAGTGCTTTAGTGCCGGTAGAGCCGGTAACGGTGATCCTTTCTGAAATGGGATGGGTGCGTTGTGCTAAAGGGCACGATATTGATCCACAAAGTTTAAGTTATAAGGCAGGAGATAATTATCTGGCTCACGTTTGCGGTCGTTCTAATCAACAGGTGATTTTCCTTGATAGCTCAGGGCGGAGTTACAGTTTGGATCCGTTATCCTTGCCGTCTGCTCGTTCACAAGGTGAACCGATCACCGGTAAATTAACGTTGCCGGCAGGTGCAATGATAGAACAGCTATTGATGCCGAAAGCAGAGCAAGCACTCTTAATGGCATCAGATGCCGGGTATGGTTTTGTCTGCAATGCGGAAGATTTAATCACGCGTAATAAAGCCGGTAAAGCGGCGATTTCATTACCTGAAAATGCAAAAGTGTTGCCTCCGGTAGTGATTGAAAACAAATCGGTTTTATTGGTAGCGATTACTTCAGCGAACAAAATGTTACTCTTTCCGATCAGTGAATTGCCGCAGTTATCGAAAGGAAAAGGAAATAAAATTATCAATATTCCTGCTGCGAAAGCAAAAGCAAGAGAGGAGTCGTTGGTGAGATTATTTGTGATTGAAGAGGGTAGTTCTTTGATATTCCGTTCCGGTAAGCGTAAAGTGACTTTGGATGCGAAAGAAATCAGCCATTATTATGGCGAACGAGGTCGTAGAGGTGCTTCATTGCCGCGCGGAGTGCAGCATAGTGCGGAAATTGAGATTATTCCACCGGAAAAACCGGAAGAATTTGTATTAACCAATTAAGCACAGAAATATGCAGGTAAATATTTGCTATTGCAATAGCAAAAAGGTAGAATATGCGACTCTTGTCGTGGCTGGATTAGAGATCGGCTACGATGTGTTTTAATTTAACTTTATTAGGAGTTTATTTATGTCTCTAAGCACTGAAGCAAAAGCAAAAATCGTCGCTGAGTATGGTCGTGATGCAAAAGATACTGGTTCACCAGAAGTTCAAATTGCATTATTAACTGCACAAATTAACCACTTACAAGAACATTTCTCTGTTCACAAAAAAGACCACCATGGTCGTCGTGGTTTGTTAGGGATGGTTTCTCGTCGTCGTAAATTATTGGATTATTTAAGACGTTCTAACTTAGAAAGTTACACTAAATTAATCACAAGTTTAGGTTTACGTCGCTAATTCTTTGACGTTTTCATAGAGCCCGAAAGTGATCTGCTTTCGGGCTTTTTTGTTTTGTTCTATTTATACATCTTGTTAACTCTTTTTTAACATAAAAATCTTCGTGATCTTCCCATCAATGCGTATAAGCGCAAGTTTTTAGCTATTTGTACAAGCCGTATAACCCTCATTATTTATTAAGCTATGTTAACTTAATAAACATAATATTAAAAAATATAATTAAGTTATAAAAATGTAATAAAAATTGGTGACACAAATATGAATGAAATGTTAATATGGCGTCCCATTTTTATATAATCCGAAGAAGCAGAGTAATGATTGTACAAGCTAAATTGCCATTATTTTGTCTGCCGGCATTAAGCATTTGTGCTTCATTCTCTAAAACTTTAGTTTGTTTCTGTATTGAGGTTATTTTTTATGAAACTGAGTAGTAAACAGACCAAATGGAGCTTGGTACTTATCTGTGCCGCTTTTTTATTAAGTGGTTGTGAGAATGCTGTATTGCTCAATCCTAAAGGTCAAATCGGGATGGCGGAGCGTGATCTCATCCTGATTGCAACCGGTTTAATGTTGCTTGTCGTGATTCCGGTAATCATAATGGCAATCGTATTTGCCAGAAAATATCGGGAAAGCAATGTAAAAGAGAAATACTCTCCAAACTGGGCGCATTCCAATAAGATCGAAATGGTGGTTTGGGGAATTCCTGTCATCATTATCCTTATTTTAGGAACCATCACTTGGAAAACCACCCATTCACTTGATCCATACCGTCCATTAGAACATGAGAATAAACCAATCACTATTCAAGTGGTTTCCCTAGATTGGAAATGGTTGTTTATTTATCCTGAACAAGGCATTGCGACAGTGAATGAAATTGCCTTCCCACAAAATACCCCCGTAGAATTCAAAATCACTTCAGATACTGTGATGAATTCTTTCTTCATTCCGCAATTAGGTAGCCAAGTTTATGCAATGGCAGGTATGCAGACTAAACTACATTTGATCGCTGATGAACCCGGTACTTATAAAGGTATTTCCGCAAGTTATAGTGGTTCAGGATTTTCGGGTATGAAATTCAACGCGATTGCTACTCCGGATGAAGCCTCTTTTGCAGATTGGGTCGCTAAAGTGAAACAGTCACCAGATTCTTTGAACACGATGGATGCATATAATCAAGTCGCTATCCCGAGTAAATATGATAAGCCGAAATATTTCTCCAGTGTAGTTCCGAATCTCTTTTATGACATTATGGCAAAATTTGGTAGTCCTCATATGCATAAGCCGGATATGCAAGGGCATAGCACACATATTTCGCATAATGAGTCATCAGTCGCAATTACTGAATAGTTAAATAAGCATCGAAGGATATAACTATGTTAGGAAAATTATCATTAGACGCGATACCGTTTCATGAACCTATTGTGATGGTAACGGTTAGCGGTATTATTTTGGGCGGTATTGCTGTTATTATCGCTTTAACTTATTTTAAATTGTGGGGCCCGTTATGGCGAGACTGGATTACGACTGTTGACCATAAACGTATCGGTATTATGTACATCTTTTTAGCCATTGTTATGTTAATACGTGGTTTTGCCGATGCCATTATGATGCGTAGTCAGCAATTTTTAGCATCAGGGGGCTACGCAGGCTTTTTACCGCCGGAACACTATGACCAAATCTTTACGGCTCACGGTGTTATTATGATTTTCTTCGTTGCTATGCCGTTTGTGATCGGTTTAATGAATATTGTTATTCCGTTGCAAATTGGTGCTCGTGACGTTGCGTATCCGTTTTTAAACAATTTAGGCTTTTGGTTTACCGCTGTTAGTGTGGTTTTGATTAACCTCTCTTTGGGGGTTGGTGAGTTCGCTAAAACCGGGTGGTTGGCTTATCCGCCATTGTCGGAACTGCAATATAGTCCTGATGTGGGCGTCGATTATTGGATTTGGACGTTACAGATATCGGGTATAGGAACAACATTAAGTGCGATTAACTTTATTGCCACTATCCTCAAAATGCGTGCTCCGGGAATGAGCTTGATGAAAATGCCAATTTTCTGTTGGGCTTCTTTCTGTTCTAACGTGTTGATTTTAACTTCATTCCCGATTTTAACCGCAAGCGTTGCTTTACTTACATTAGATCGTTATTTGGGTACCCATTTCTTCACCAATGATTTGGGTGGCAATATGATGATGTATATCAACTTAATCTGGGCGTGGGGCCATCCGGAAGTATATATTCTGGTGTTACCTATGTTTGGGGTTTATGCGGAAGTTACAGCTACTTTCTCTCGTAAGAAAATGTTTGGTTATACCTCAATGGTGTGGGCGACAGTATGTATTACTATCTTGTCTTTCATCGTTTGGTTACACCATTTCTTTACTATGGGATCAGGCGCAAATGTTAATGCTTTCTTTGGTATAGCAACGATGATCATTTCCATTCCAACAGGGGTGAAAATTTTCAACTGGCTGTTCACGATGTATCAAGGTCGTATCAAACTCAGCGTACCGATGTTATGGACCATTGGCTTTATTGTGACCTTTGCTATTGGTGGAATGACCGGTGTGTTATTGGCAGTACCGGCTGCTGACTTTGTGTTACACGGCAGCGTATTCTTAATTGCTCACTTCCATAACACTATTATCGGTGGTGTGGTGTTCGGTCTCTTTGCCGGATTGAACTACTGGTTCCCTAAAGCATTCGGTTTCACTTTAAATGAAAAATGGGGTAAGCGTGCATTCTGGTGCTGGCAAATCGGTTTCATTGTTGCGTTTTTACCGCTATATGCATTAGGTTTTATGGGAATGACTCGCCGTTTAAGCCAACAAATTGATCCTGAATATCATACATTACTCGGTGTAGCAGCACTTGGTGCGGTGATTATTGCTTTGGGTATTGCTTGTCAGTTTATTCAACTTGGTGTATCGATCCGTGATCGAAATAAAAACAGAGATACCACCGGTGACCCTTGGGGCGGACGTACTCTTGAATGGGCAACTTCTTCACCACCGCCTTTCTATAATTTTGCGGTGACTCCTCGAGTAGAAGATCGTGATGCTTTTTGGGATAACAAAGAAAAAGGTGTGGCTTATGCTAAACCAACAACTTATGCCCCTATTCATATGCCGAAAAATACTGCTGCGGGTGTCATCATTGCTGTATTTACTATGATTTTCGGTTTCGCAATGATATGGCATATCTGGTGGTTAGCAATCGTGAGTTTCGTCGGTATGGTTGTTACTTGGATTGCTAAAAGTTTCGATCAAGATGTGGATTATTATGTTCCTGTCGATCAAATTGAAACGATTGAAAATAAACACTTTAAAGAATTATCTCAAGCAGGGCTGCAATAATGTCAACAAATACTGTAATACATAACGGTGTCCATCAAGGACACCACGATACTGGACCGATTAAAGTTTTCGGGTTTTGGATTTATTTAATGAGCGACTTGATTCTATTTTCTTGTCTGTTCGCAACCTATATCGTGTTGTTACCAGGTACAGCAGGGGCACCGAGCGGCAAAGATATTTTCGAGTTACCTTATGTGTTAGTGGAAACCTTCCTATTGCTGTTCAGTTCCATTACTTATGGATTTGCTGTTTTAGCAATGAACCGCAATAATGTTAAGCAGGTTTTATTATGGTTAGTTGTAACTTTCCTATTCGGTGCGGCTTTCGTTGGTATGGAAATCAATGAGTTCCACCATTTGATTGCACAAGGTGTAGGACCTGATCGTAGCGGTTTCCTCTCCGGATTCTTTACACTAGTCGGTACACACGGTTTACACGTTACTGCCGGATTGATTTGGATGGTGGTGATGATGATTCAGGTGGTTACACGCGGTTTATCTGCGGTTAACCGTACTCGTTTAATGTGTTTAAGTTTATTCTGGCACTTCCTTGACATTGTTTGGATTTGTGTCTTTTCCGTTGTTTATTTAATGGGGGTCTTGCTATGAGTTACGATAACCACGATTATGCTGCTACTGAACACGGTAGTGTTAAAAGCTATCTTATTGGTTTCGGTTTATCTGTTATTTTGACATTAATTCCATTCCTGATGGTGATGAACGGCAGTGCGTCCAAAATGTCATTATTGGTTATTATTGCCGTTACAGCAGTGATACAGCTAATTGTTCAGCTTGTCTGTTTCTTGCATATGGGGACTTCTGAAGATGGGCGCTGGAATCTCATATCGTTTATTTTTACCGCGATTGTGATTCTATTATTGGTAGCATTATCCATCTGGATTATGTGGAGTTTGAATGCCAATATGATGGCAGGCTAATAGGATTTACTATGATTAAATCTTACCTACAAGTAACCAAACCGGGAATTATCATCGGCAATCTTATTTCGGTTGTCGGTGGGTTTCTGTTAGCGGCCAAAGGGCATATGGATCATATGCTGTTTGCTTATACGATTCTTGGTGTGTCATTAGTGGTTGCATCAGGTTGTGCCTTCAATAATCTGATAGATCGTGATATCGATCGTAAAATGGAACGCACAAAAAATCGTGTATTAGTTAAAGGTTTAGTATCAGTACATACTACGTTTGCCTTAGCCATTGTATTAGGCGTTTTAGGATTTGCTATCCTTTATTTCGGGGCTAATCCTCTAGCTATGTGGCTGGCTGTGATGGGATTTGTGGTATATGTATTTGTATATAGCCTTTATATGAAGCGTCATTCAGTTTATGGCACGCTCATCGGCAGTTTGTCCGGTGCCGCTCCACCTGTTATTGGTTATTGTGCTGTAAGTAATGAATTTGATACGGGCGCATTGATTTTATTAGCTATTTTTAGTTTATGGCAAATGCCGCATTCTTATGCTATTGCGATCTTCCGTTTCAAAGACTATCAAGCAGCCAATATTCCTGTGCTGCCGGTGGTAAAAGGTATTGCTGTTGCTAAGCATCATATTTTGCTGTATATCATAGCCTTTATGTTTGCCGCACTGATGTTATCCATAGGTGGTTATGCCGGTTATAAATACCTTGTGGTAGCTACTGCTGTGAGCGTGTGGTGGTTATGTATGGCATTATCGGGTTATAAGTCAGAGAATAATGATTATGTTTGGGCAAGAAAATTGTTTGTCTTTTCTATTATTGCTATTTGTACCCTAAATATTATGATGTCGATTGACTTTATGGTGCCGGCACATTCCATTGTTAGTTTGACCAATTAAGCATTTAATAAACTTAGTTGGTATTGTATTTAAAATCTGTCCTCTGGGCAGATTTTTTGTATTTTATTAAATCCGTTAAAAATAGTATGAATAAAACAGCACTTAATAATGATAATTGTATGACCACCGAAGAGCGTAAGGCTACTTGGGGACTCGGTACCATTTTTTCCTTACGTATGTTCGGAATGTTTATGGTGCTACCGGTATTGACTACTTATGGTATGCATTTACAGGGAGCGAATGAAACCCTTATCGGTATTGCGATTGGTATATATGGTTTTATGCAAGCAATTTTTCAAATCCCTTTTGGCTTGTGGTCTGATAAAGTAGAACGTAAAACTTTAATTATTTTAGGATTATCCATTTTTGTCATTGGCAGCATCATTGCTGCTTTGTCAACTTCAATCTGGGGTGTAATTATAGGGCGCGCCTTACAAGGCAGTGGGGCAATTTCTGCAGCGGTAATGGCATTATTATCCGATTTAACACGTGAACAAATTCGCACTAAAGCAATGGCATTTATAGGTGTTTCTTTTGGCATCACTTTTGCAATTGCGATGGTGACAGGGCCTATCATTACGCATCAGATTGGTTTGCAAGGGTTATTTTGGTTTATAGCGATATTGGCTACAGGCGGGATTTTCTTAACCATAACAGTGATCCCAAAAAGTCAATATCACATACGTAACAGTGAATCGGCAGTGATTAAAGGTTGTTTGAAAGAGGTATTAAAGCAACCACAGATAATGAAACTTAACATTGGTATTTTTTGTATGCACTGCTTGTTGATGACAACTTTTATTGCGTTACCTCTTTGTTTTGAGCGTGCCGATTTTCCGGCTTATCGTCATTGGCAGATTTATCTCGTCACAATGCTTATTGCTTTTGTAAGTGTGGTTCCGGGAATTATTATTGCTGAAACGAAACGCAAAATGAAGGCTGTTTTCTTGTGCTGTATTGTGATTTTGATTGCTGCCGAAGCAACTTTGTGGTGGGCGGATAATCAGTTGTGGGCTCTTATTCTTGGAACTTTATTGTTTTTTATCGGCTTTAATCTTATGGAGGCATTGCTTCCATCCCTTATTAGTAAAGAAGCGCCGGCAGGAAGTAAAGGCACAGCGTTAGGCGTTTATTCGACGTTCCAGTTTTTGGGTGCTGCTGCCGGAGGAAGTATCGGCGGTTGGATTGTTGGGCATTTTGGTACAGAGGTATTGTTTTTATCAGCAACGCTGTTGGCGGTCTTATGGCTCGCGCTTGCTTTTACGATGAATGAACCCCCATATTTGGCTAATTTGCGTATTCGGCTTACTGGACTTACTGAATGTCGTAATAATGATGTATGGAAAGATTTTTTCTTACGACAAACTGGGGTTTATGAGGCTATTATCATTCCTGAAGATCAATGTGCTTATATTAAAATTGATAGTACGATGACAACTCGCCAAGTTTTGGAGGTAGCAGTCGCACAACAAGAAAAAACAGATTTATGCTAGCTGTGGATTGTTTTATTAACAATGTCTGAAAACACACGGTTTATGGCTAATACCATTTAATTTGGAAGAGTGACTCTCTTTCAACTTTTTAACTTATAAGAAGTATTTCAGATATTTTCTGTGAGTTAAAACATAAATTAACAGGCATAGTAGACAAAATTGTTGCTAAAAAGTGGCTTGAAGTCTTATAGCATTAGCCTTTGAGTTGCTTTTGAGCAACAACTCGGTTGATTATGACTAAAAAATTGGTAGTAACTATAAAAAATAGTTACTACCAAATTTTCTGTTTATTAGGCACTGTACAAACAATAAAAATAATACGATCAAAATATAAATAATTTTAGCAACTAAATATTATTAAACTTGTTTTTCTGCTAAACACTTATTTGTTCTATTTTTTTAAAGAAAAAGATTTTATTGGCTATAATATAATCTTTTTGATTAATTATTCTTCTTTTCCTTTCATATTATTTAATGCAAGTAATCCTTTATCGCAACTTTTAATTTGATGTTCAACACTCATTTGTAGGATTTTTTGTTTGCTTTCAGATAGTTTATTTTTGATGTTTGCAATTTGTAGGTGTGTGCCGGGTTGTTTCTCTGCTTCTGAAATGAGTTCTTCTGTCTGCTGGAAGAGTTGTTGGCATTGGCTAGGAATTTGTGTACTTGTGTTGGCAAAACTATTGGAAGCTAAAGCACAAAAGAGTAGTGCTGCTAAAAAACTAAATTTAAACATATACTGACCGTAAGATTTTAAAATGTTCGTCGAAAAAATGTGCGACAGAAAATAACAAAAAAAGAGGGCATTGTCTATAAAAAATGACATTGTTAGAGAAGGAACAGTCTGTTTTTGTCGAAAAATCAAAAAAGAAGTTTTTAATAAAATGTTACAAAAAATATAAAAATTGATATGTATCAAATAATATTCTGTTATTGAAATTTATTTTTTTGATTTTAATGCGATTTTGTGATCAATCTAAAACTTTTTGGGTTTCCTATACCCCATTTTTAGGAGTAGAATAAAAGATGTATTAAACGGTTAGAGTTATCCTTTATTTCGGTGTGAAATAAATCATATCTTTACCTGAGTTTGATATTTAAGCTAATTAATTGGTATTGATTAATAGCTGATGGGGTGATTACAGGATTTGTAATCTTTTTTAAAACTTGTATTGGGTACAAGAGGTTGATTGAGATGTTAGACATTGTTGAACTCTCGAGATTGCAGTTTGCATTGACTGCACTATACCACTTCCTATTCGTGCCGGTAACATTGGGGTTATCTTTTATTCTTGTAATAATGGAAACCATCTATGTAACGACAGGGAAAGAGGTATATAAAGATATGACTAAGTTCTGGGGCAAATTGTTTGGTATTAACTTTGCTCTAGGGGTAACAACTGGTATCACAATGGAATTCCAATTTGGTACTAACTGGTCTTATTATTCACACTATGTAGGTGATATCTTCGGTGCACCATTAGCAATTGAAGCATTACTTGCATTCTTCTTAGAATCTACTTTCGTGGGTTTATTCTTCTTCGGTTGGGATAGACTTTCAAAAGCGAAACACTTGTTATCAACTTACTGCGTTGCATTCGGTTCAAACCTATCTGCAATGTGGATTTTGGTTGCAAACGGCTGGATGCAAGATCCTGTAGGCGCAGAATTCAATTTTGATACTATGCGTATGGAAATGAGCAGTTTCCTAGACCTATGGTTAAATCCTCAAGCACAAACTAAATTCTTACATACCTTATCTTCCGGTTATGTTTGTGGTGCGGTTTTCGTATTAGCAGTGAGTTCTTACTATTTGCTTAAAGGTCGTGATATCGGTTTTGCAAAACGTTCTTTCTCTGTTGGTGCGACATTCGGTTTCATTGCAGTATTATCCGTTTTAATTATGGGTGATGAAGCAGGTTATGAAGTCGGTCAGGCTCAACCTACTAAACTTGCTGCTATGGAAGGTGAATGGGATACTGAACCGGCTCCGGCTGCGTGGAATATTGCTATTGTTCCGAATTCACAAGAAGGCCGTAATGAATTTGCATTACAAATTCCTTACGCTGCAGGTATCATTGCCACCCGTTCTTTAGATAAAGAAATCACCGGTTTGAATGATCTACGAGTTCAAAATGAAGAACGTGTACGTAATGGTATGGTTGCATACGGTTTGCTTGAAAAACTTCGTTCAGGTCAAAAAGATGCAGATACTATTGCTCAATTTAAAGCAGTGGAAAAAGATCTTGGATACGGTTTATTGCTAAAACGTTATACCGATAATGTTGTTGATGCGACTGATGAACAGGTAAAACAGGCAGCAGCAGATACTATTCCTGATGTTGGACCGACTTTCTGGTCATTCCGTATTATGATGTTTGCTGGTGGTTTATTACTACTTCTTCTCATCGGCGCATTTGTTGCAAATATGAGAAAAACTGTTGGTGAGAACAAGTTTTTACTTAAAGCATTGCTTTATGGGCTTCCATTACCGTGGATTGCAATTGAATCAGGTTGGTTCTTAGCTGAATACGGAAGACAGCCTTGGGCAATTTTTGAAGTATTACCGGTAGGCGTAGCAAACTCTGCATTGACAACCGGCGATCTCTGGTTCTCAATTGGTCTAGTCTGTGCGTTATATACTATCTTCTTAATTGCAGAAGTATATCTAATGGTTAAATATAGTCGACTTGGTCCAAGCGCATTAAAGACCGGTCGTTACTATTTTGAACAATCAACTAAATAAGCAGGAGCCTAAATCATGATTGATTATGAATTTCTACGATTTGTATGGTGGATCCTCTTAGGTGTGTTGCTTATTGGCTTTGCAGTTACTGATGGATTCGATATGGGTGTTTTAACACTTCTTCCTTTCGCAGGTAAAAAAGAAGTGGAAAAACGTATTATGCTCAACTCTATCGCTCCACACTGGGATGGTAACCAAGTTTGGTTATTAACTGCCGGTGGTGCAATGTTTGCTGCATTCCCACTTATTTATGCGACATCCTTCTCAGGATTTTATATCGCAATGATCCTTGTTTTAGCCGCACTGTTCTTCCGTCCGGTTGGATTGGAATATCGCGCTAAAGTAGAAAATCCGACTTGGCGTAAAGCGTGGGATTTAGGATTATTTATCGGTGGTTTTGTTCCTTCACTTGTTTTCGGTGTGGCATTCGGCAACTTATTGCAAGGTGTGCCGTTTGAATTCAGCTCTATCGTTCAAGTGAAATATACAGGATCGTTCTTCGAATTATTAAATCCATTCGCCCTTCTTTGTGGTGTTATCAGCTTAGCAATGTTAACAACACAAGGTGCTGCTTGGTTACAAATGAAAACAACTGCCGATTTACGTAATCGCGCAAGAGTGATTTCTCAAGTTGGTGCATTAGTCACTTTAGTTGCATTTGTATTAGCCGGCGTATGGTTATTATTCAAAGACGGTTTCGTTGTAACCAGTGCGATCGATCATAGTGCTCCTACATCACCATTCGGTAAAGAAGTGATTATGCAGGAAGGTGCTTGGTTCAATAATTACAAAGAAATGCCGATTCTTTGGATTTTCCCTGCATTGGCAGTTGTTTCTGCATTATTGAACATCGTGTTCTCTAAAGCGGATCGTTCTGGATTTGCCTTCTTATTCTCATCATTGACAATGGCTGGCATTATCTTAACTTGCGGTGTTTCAATGTTCCCATTCTTAATGCCGTCAGTGACTCATCCAGAAATGAGCTTATTATTATGGGATTCAAGCTCAAGCCAATTAACATTAACATTAATGTTAATCCTAGCTCTTATTTTTGTTGTAATCCTATTAAGCTACACCATCTGGTCATACATTAAGATGTTTGGTCGTATCGATGAAAACTTCATCGAAAATAACAAACACTCATTATACTAAGGAGAAAATTATGTTTTATGTAACTTGGGTTTTGGGCGTGTTATTTGCAGTCTGCTTAACAGCGGTGATCAATATCAGTATTGAAAAAACCGGTAAGTTTGATGAGTAATAATACGATATGATTCAAACACTGTATCAATTAACAAATAAGGGCTCATTTCGAGCCCTTTCATTCGTTCTCGCATTCATTCTGACAGCAACAATTTTTCTGTATACGGAACGCTTTGCATTGGATTATGGTGGTATTTCGCCGATTTATACGTTGATTATTTTTTGGAGCGTAGCGACACTATGGATTCACGGCTTTGGTTTGGAAATTTATAAAACAATATGGAAATTATTGTTTTTACCGATTTTTTCTTATATTGTTGCGATTATTGCACTCATATTTATTTATTTTATGTGATGGCAAAGAAAAAATTTTTACGTTTAAGTCATCAAGCCTATTGCAGTTAATTTGCACGTTCATTAGAATAGCGAAACTTTTTTGTTATAGAGAAACAGATAGCAGTAGCAATGAAAAATAACTCTACATATCCGGTTCGCATCTATTATGAAGATACTGATGCAGGGGGTGTTGTTTATCATGCTCGCTATCTTCATTTTTTTGAACGAGCGAGAACAGAATTCTTGAGAGAAAAAGGGTTCTCTCAAAATGAAATTATACAACAGCAAGGTCTTGCTTTTGTTGTTAAACAGATGGAAATTGATTTCCGCTATCCAGCTCGCCTAGACGATTTATTAATTGTCGAAACGATTTTAGTTGAAGTTAAAAATGCCAGTTTGGTTTTCACACAGAAGTTGATTCAAAAGGACAAACTTTATTGTTCTGCCACCGTGAAAGTAGCTTGCGTAAATATAAATCTCATGAAACCCACCTCACTTCCTCAAGAAATCAAAAGATTACTCAAAGATGAAAAACCGTGATAGGCAATTTATGGAGCATTAAATGTCTGAATTGAATTTTTTCGACTTATTTCTTAAAGCCAGTGTAGTTGTACAAATAGTGATTTCGATTTTGATCCTATTTTCAATTATTTCTTGGGCAATTATTATTCAACGCAGTAAGATTCTTTCTAAAGCATTAAAACAATCAATGGCTTTTGAAGAACGCTTTTGGTCAGGTGAAGATTTAACTAAACTTTATGAAGGATTATCCAATCGTCGTGACGGACTTTCTGGTAGTGAGCAAATCTTTTTCGTTGGCTTTAAAGAATTTTCCCGCCTTAAACAGGCTAATCCTAACGCATCAGAATCTATTATCCAAGGAAGTTCGCGTGCAATGCATTTAGCGATGAATCGTGAGATTGAAGATGTAGAAAATACAGTGCCTTTCTTAGCGACAGTGGCCTCAGTTAGTCCTTATATCGGGTTATTCGGTACAGTATGGGGAATTATGCACGCATTTATGGCATTAAGTAATGTTAAGCAGGCAACCTTGCAAATGGTGGCACCTGGTATTGCTGAAGCCCTAATTGCAACTGCAATTGGGCTTTTTGCGGCAATTCCTGCGGTAATGGCTTATAACCGTTTGAGTTTAAGAGTGAATAAGCTTGAACAGAATTATGCAAATTTTATTGATGAATTTACGACAATTTTGCACCGCAAAGTATTTGGTCAAAGTAATTTTCATAACTAATTTTTATTAATGTTGAAGAGGACATTATGCAATCTCGTCGTCAGGGTCGATCAATAAAGTCTGAAATTAATATCGTCCCGTTTTTGGATGTATTGTTAGTTTTATTATTAATATTTATGGCTACTGCACCGATTATTAGCCAAAGTGTGCAAGTTGATTTGCCGGACTCTACTGACAGTCAAACCGTTTCTAATGAAGATAAAACACCTGTTATTTTGGAAGTTGACGGTACAAATCAATATACGCTTTCTATTGATGGTGTAAGAAATGAAAATCTAACCGAAGAAATGGTTGTTCAAATGTCAAAAGAAGCATTTGAAAAGGATAATACAACACTGTTTCTTGTTGGTGGGGCAAAAGATGCACCTTATGAAGAAATTATCAAAGGGTTAAATTTACTGCATACCGCAGGGATAAAAAGCGTGGGTTTAATGACAGATCCGCTATAAAAATTAGGATAGTATTGTGCAATATAATCAACAACAGAAATTCAAAAAAGCAGTTTTGATTTCAATTCTTTTGCACATTCTGCTTTTTGGTTTACTTTTTATCGGTTCAAGACTGGAAGAAGTAAGACCAATGGGGGGCGGTGAGGGCAATGGCGAAGTTTTGGGTGCCATTATGGTTGATACTGGGGCTGCCGCTCAAGAATGGGGCAGATTACAGCAAGAGAAGAAAGGTAATCCGCCATCAAAACGAGAAATAGCTGATAAAGAAAGAGAACAGCAAAGTAAAGAACAGGCTGAAAAAGAACGCCAAGAACAGCAAAAGATCAAAGAAGCAAAAGAAAAAGCAGAACAGGCGGCAAGAGAAAAGGCGGAACAAGAAGCTAAAGAGAAAGCTGAACAATTAGCGAAAGAACAAGCGGAAAAGGCAGCTTTAGCTGAAGCACAAGCAAAAAAAGAGGCAAAAGAAAAAGAGGCTAAAGCAGCTGCTGATGCTAAAGCGAAAGCTGAAAAAGTAGCGGCTGAAGCTAAAGCTAAAGCGGAAAAAGAAGCTAAGGAAAAAGCTGAAAAGGCAGCAGCTAAAGCTAAAGCGGAAAAAGAGGCTAGAGAAAAAGCTGAAAAAGCAGCGGCTGAAGCTAAAGCTAAAGCGGAAAAAGAGGCTAAAGAAAAAGCTGAAAAAGCAGCAGCTGAAGCTAAAGCAAAAGCGGAACAAGCAGCAGCTGAAGCTAAAGCAAAAGCGGAACAAGCAGCAAAAGCCAAAGCAGCTGCTGAGGCTAAAGCGAAAGCTGTTGCAGAAGCAAAAGCCGCTGCAAAGGCTAAGGCAGATGCAGAAGCAAAAGCACAACGTTTAGCTCAACAGAATGCATTGGATGATTTCCTTAATAATGGTGATATTGGCGGTGGTAGTAGTCGTCAAGGAAGTAACAGTAACCGTAAAGGAGCAGAAGGCTCTAGCGGTGGTAATGGTGCTGGTGAAGGAGATGTTGTTGGAGATCAATATACAGCAATTATTAAGCGTGAAATTCAACGCCGTTGGTTGAAAGATGCAAGTTTTGCCAATAAAGTTTGTACGATACAAATTGAATTGGCGAGAGATGGAACAATTTTAAATTATCACAAAGTTTCTGGTTCAGATGATATCTGTACATCAGCATTGAGAGCGGTAGCCTTAACGAAGAAAGTGCCGGCGCCACCATCAGATGCTGTGTATAGAAAATATCAAAAACCGGTAATTGATTTTAAATTGAGATAGGTAATACTTGAGGAAGAGTGACCTTATGATTAAAAAAGTTGTATATAGTTGGATATTGGCAATAGCCTGTCTGTTAGTGCAGGCAACGCAAGTTTTTGCCGAAGTTAGAATCGTTATTGATGAAGGGGTGGATAGTGCGCGCCCAATTGCGGTTGTTCCTTTTAAATGGAATGGTCCCGGTTCAGCACCTGCTGATATTGCAGATATTATCTCTTCAGATTTACGCTTTAGCGGTAAATTTAATCCGATTCCGGTAGACAGAATGCCTCAGCAGCCGACTTCTGCCGGCGAGGTTAATGTTGAAGCTTGGTCAGCATTGGGTATCGATGCTATTGTTGTCGGACAGGTAACACCAGCAGGTGGCGGTTATAGTATTTCATACCAACTTGTTGATACTGTTGGGGCATCAGGTACACCGGGCGCGGTTTTATCGCAGAATTCTTATACTGTAACCAATCAATGGATTCGCTGGGGCGCACATACTGTTAGCGATCAGGTGTTTGAAAAATTAACCGGTATCCGTGGAGCATTTAGAACACGTATTGCTTATGTTATCCAAAATAATTCCGGCTCTTATGATTTACAAGTATCTGACTATGACGGTTACAATGCTTTTAATGTATTCCATAGCTCACAACCTATTATGTCACCGGCTTGGTCTGCAGATGGTAAAAAATTAGCATATAGCGTATTTGAAAAGAAAAAATCTTTATTGGTTTTGCAAGATCTTGCTAGTAAATCCCGTAAAATTATTGCATCATTACCAGGTCATAACGGTGCACCATCATTTTCACCGGACGGTTCTCGTATTGCATTTGCTTCAAATGAGGACGGTGTGTTGAATATTTATGTGATGGGTGTTGGTGGCGGTTCACCGGTGAAATTAACCAGTGGTAGCGGTAATAATACAGAGCCAAGCTGGTCTAGTGACGGTTCTTCCATTATCTTTACGTCTGACAGAGGCGGTGCTCCTGCTGTTTATATGATGGGTGCGAATGGCGGTGGTGCGTCATTAGTAAGCCCTCCAGGAAACAGCTATAGCGGTGAAATGTCTCCGGACGGTAAAGAGATTGTAATGGTCAATGGTAATAAATTGGTGAAAAAAGATTTAGAAAGCGGAAGTATTACAGCGTTAACTTCTACTTTCCTAGATGAAAGCCCGAGCTTTGCACCTAATGGAACTATGGTGATTTATAGTTCTACCCAAGGTGTAAGCAAAGTGCTACAATTAGTGTCCTCAGATGGACGTTTCAAAGCAAGGTTACCTGGTTCAGGGGGACAAATTAAATTCCCTGCCTGGTCGCCATATTTAACTCAAAATTAAGGAGAATAAAATGAAAAAATTAGCTAAAGTGTTAATGGTTGCAGCACCAGTATTAGCGTTAGCAGCTTGTAGCAGCTCTGATAAAGCAGCTGATCAACAAGGCAAACTTTACGGTAATATGACTGCGCAAGAATTACAACAACGCTACAACACTGTATATTTTGGTTTTGATAAATATGATATCCAACCAGAATATGCTCAATTATTAGATGCTCATGCACAATACTTAACAGATACTTCTTCAAAAGTACAAGTTGAAGGTCATACTGACCCACGTGGTACTCCAGAATATAACATCGCGTTAGGTCAACGTCGTGCTGATGCAGTTAAAAGCTACTTAGAAGGTAAAGGCGTTCAAGGTGGTCAATTATCAACAATCTCTTACGGTGAAGAAAAACCAGCTGTTTTAGGTCACACCGAAGCAGATTATGCTAAAGATCGTCGTGCAGTATTAGCTTACTAATCACGTCTATTAGCAATCCTTTTGGAAAGCCCCTTTTGGGGCTTTCTTTTTGTTTGGAATTTGTAGTGTACCACTACAAGTTTGATGGTAAATGGCGTATTTTGGTAAGGTTTTCCTTCATCATCTAATAGATGAAACTGGATTCGATAGCGTGGTTTTAATTCCCTCGTATTCTCAGGCACTTGCAACTCCTTCTCCTGCATCCCAATATGTACACCATCTAACTAAATCCCTTCTTTATTTATCAAAATAGTGTTTTTGCCAAAATTCAGGAGGATTTTTTCATTGTTCATCGTCAGGTTGGTTTGTTTACCCACTTCACGCTCAATGCGGTCGTGTGCAGCGTTGAAAATCTCTTTAGCTTGGATATCTTTAAGTAAGCTTATGGTTTCAAGATTATTTCACGCCAATACGGTTTTGATGTCATTACCAGTGGTGATTTGAGTGGTTTTCCCACTGATAAAGCTCCAGCGGTAAACCGTCAGGATCTTTAAAAAAAGTGAATTGCTTGCCAGTGAGTTCATCAATGCGTACCGGTTCACATTCAACATTGTGTTGATTCAAATATTCAATAGCTTGTTCAAGATTGTTTACTTTAAAAGCAAGATGACGCAATCCACAAGCTTCAGGCATTGTTGACCTTGGTGGCGTTATTGGGAAAGAGAACAGCTCAATTTGGCTACCATCGTGAAAACGTAAATCTAATTTATAACTTTGTCTTGCATTGCGATAAGTTTCAGCAATAACTTCAGCACCAAGAATATTGACATAAAAATGCTTGGAAACTTCATAATTGGAAACAATTAGGGCGATATGATGAAAGCCTATTAAGGGTGACATTCCTTCTCCTGTTGTTCATTATCATCACTGAGACCAAGTGATTTAGAAAATAGTTGTAAACTTTTTGTTTCGCCTGATTTAACTAATTGTTGCATTACTTGTGTTGGTGTGTGTAATAAACGATTCATTAATTTATAGCTTAATTCTTGCATTACTTTTTCGCTATCAGTGCCTTGTTGTAATGAAGTTAATGCTTTTTCAAGCAGCTCCAAACGAATTTGCTCTGCCTGTTGACGATAATTTTTTATCAGACTTGAAGATTGATGCAGTTTTAGCCAAACAAAGAAATCAGCGCACTCTTCCTGAATAATATTTTCCGCTTCAATGGAAGCTTGTTCCCGTTGTTGCATATTGTGCTGAATAATATTTTGCAGATCGTCAACGCTATAATGATAGACAGATTCAAGCTCACTTACTTTATCTTCAACGTCGCGAGGAACAGCAATATCAACAATCAACATTGGATCAAATCGGCGTTGTTTCTGTGCCACTTTGACCATTTCGTGTGTAATGAGGATATTTGGGCTGCCGGTAGAAGTAATCACAATATCAGCAAGATTTAGCCCTTGTTGGAGTTGATCCAGCGATAAAATATCCATTTGCCCGCCAACACGTGCTGCCAATGCTTCTGCGTTAGCAATGGTACGGTTAGCAATCATAATGTGTTTTGCGCCGTGCTGAAACAGATGACGACTGACCAATTCGATAGTTTCACCGGCACCCACTAATAAAATGCGTAAACGTTTAAAAGAATCAAAAATTTGTCTAGCTAAGCTACAAGCTGCATAAGCAACAGAAACGGCACTACCGCCAATTTCAGTTTCTGTTCTTACCCGTTTGGCGGTAGAAAATATTTTCTGAAATAGGCGTGAAAGTTCGGTAGAGATAGTAGAATTCTGCTGCTGATAAAAAGTTTCACTGAATTGAAATGCTTGTTTCACTTGCCCTAAAATTTGTGGCTCACCTAGTATTAATGAGTCCAAGCCACAGGCAACACGCATTAGATGCGTTACACATTGTTGGTTCTGTTGGATGTAAATGGAATGCTGTAATTCTTCTTCTGAAATTTGATGTAATTGTACAAACCAGTTCTTGATTTGTCGTAACCACTCTTGATTTTGTTTGTTGTCTTCTTGTGGTGAAATATGGCGGTTGTGTAAGTAAATTTCAGTGCGGTTACAGGTTGATACAATAACTGCACTTTCTGCTAATTCGGATTGTAACTGTTGTAGTGCCAGTTGACGTTTATCATTATCGAATGAAACCTTTTCACGTAAATCCACGGTTGCGGTTTTATGGTTAATACCTAATACCAAAATTGCCATAAATCACTCTTTTACTAGCGGAACACCGCTATTCCCACATTAAAAAAACAAAACAGAACATCGCAAGATTTTAAATAATCTAGTAACAACTAGCAAATGAAAGCAGGAAATTTTTTGATTTAGCAGGAAAAGATACCTCATAGGGATTATACTGAAAGAGCGGAGATATTGATTGTAATATCAATATCTCCTTTTTGTTAATGAGCAATTTTTTTGAATTCCTCAAAAAAGGTCGGAAATGTTTTTGCCGTACACTCTGGTTCTAAAATAGTTACTGGTGTATTTGATAGAGCGATTAGTGCAAAACACATCGCTATTCGGTGATCATTATAGGTTGCTATTTCTGTATGTTTAAACTGATCTAGAGCAAGTGGTTGAATTCGTATGAAATCCTTTCCCTCTTCAACTTCAGCTCCTATTTTTTTTAGCTCGGTAGCTATTGCCGTTAAACGATCAGTTTCTTTCACGCGCCAGTTATAAATATTACGAATGACAGTCTCGCCTTCAGCAAAAAGCGCGGTGATGGCAATTGTCATTGCTGCATCTGGAATATGATTCATATCCAAATCAATACCGTGTAACTCATTTTTTTCGATTTCAACATAGTGATCGTGCCAATGTACTTTTGCTCCCATTTGTTCAAGAACATCAATAAATTGGATATCGCCCTGAATACTCTTTTTACCGATACCGTTGACTTTGACTTTACCTTTTATGGCAGCAGCAGCCAAGAAATAGGAGGCGGAAGAGGCATCACCCTCAACCATAAAGGAGGATGGCGATTGATACTGTTGGTTACCTTTAACGAAAAATATCTGGTAGTTATGGTGTTGCACTTGCACCCCGAAAGCAGCCATCATCTTCAATGTGATATCAATATAAGGTTTGGATACCAGATCCCCGATAATATGAATTTCGCTATCCTGTTTTGCTAACGGAGCAGCAATTAATAACGCAGTAAGAAATTGAGATGAAATAGAGCCATTGATTTCAACTTTGCCACCGTTTAATCCGTGATTGCGAATGGCAAGCGGTGGATAACCTTCTTGTTCCAAATAGTCTATTTCAGCGCCCATTTGCCGCAAAGCATCAACTAAATGTTGAATTGGACGTTCTTTCATTCTTGGTTCACCGGTTAAGACAATTTCACTAGGCTTAGCTTTGTTTGGCGCTAAACAGAGTGCCGCCGTTAAAGGACGCATTGCTGTGCCGGCATTTCCTAAAAATAAACTTAATCCGTTTTGCCATTCAAAAGCACCGGCATTGCCTTGAATTTCACAGACAGTTTTATTTTCGGATAATTGATATTGAATACCTAATGCTTTTAGTGCATTCAACATATGGCGGACATCATCGCTATCCAAAAGATTAGTGATTGTTGTTGTTCCCTTTGCTAGGGCGGCTAATAATAATGCTCGGTTGGAAAGGCTTTTCGAACCGGGTAGTGTAATTTCTCCGTCAATATAAGCGATAGGATTCAATGTAATGGAATTCATAAACAGCAGTGTTCCTTTTAATTATCAATTAATTAGCTAAAATCTCAGTTAATGCATCGATAAATGCTTGATTTTCTTCCGGTAAACCAATGCTGATACGCAAGTGATTAGGCATTCCGTAACCGGCAATAGGACGCACAATAATGCCTTTATGTAGCAGCGCATCGTAAATAGGCAAGGCAGGTTGTTTAAAATCAACCGTAATAAAGTTACCTTTGGATGGAATATAATCCAATCCTTGCTTTTCAAAGAAATCCACGAGCAGTTTCATTCCTTGTCGATTATTTTCAGCCACTTTATTGACGAAATCATCATCATTGATCACGGCAGTAGCTGCGGCTAAAGCAAGACTGTTGCAATTAAACGGCTGACGAACACGATTAAATAAGCCGGCAATTTCAGGGTTAGAAACAGCATAACCTATACGAAGACCTGCTAAGCCGTATGCTTTTGAAAGTGTTCTGCACACCACTAAATTAGTATATTTTTTCTGTAGTTCGAATGAAGGGACACGTTCGGCAGGATCGGTGAATTCAGTGTAAGCTTCATCAAGTACTACAATAATATGTTCCGGTACTTTTGCCAAAAATTGATCAATTTCTGCCGTTGTTAGGAATGTTCCTGTCGGATTATTTGGGTTAGCAATATAAATTAATTTAGTTTTATCAGTAATATGCGCTAAAAATTGAGGTAAATCGTGCCCCCACTCTTTTGCCGGAATGACAACTGCTTTAGCGTTAAGCGCCTGTGTCACTAAAGGATAAACGATAAAGGCATATTGCGAGAAAATAACCTCGTCTTGTTCACTGACAAAGGTGTGCGCAATTAATTCAATAAGATCATTTGAACCGTTGCCTAACGTAATTTGTGACGGATCAAGACCAAATTTTTTTGCTGCTGCTTGTTTAAAGTAAAAACCATTGGAATCAGGATAACGTGTAAGTTGGTTGAGCTCATTTAAAATAGCTTGCTTGGCAACATCGGAAAAGCCAAAAGGATTTTCGTTAGAAGCCAATTTAATAATATTATGAATGCCTAATTCTCGTTCTAATTCTTCTATTGGTTTTCCTGCTTGATAAGGAGATAACTGTTTAACGCCAGTATTGGCAACATCTAAGAATTTCATATGATTTCCTATGATTAATTATTGATTTTCTTTAGCAAATTTTTCCATAAAAGCAATTAAGGCTTCTACTCCGGCAATCGGCATTGCGTTGTAAATGGAAGCACGCATACCGCCAAGCACTTTATGACCTTTTAATGCTCTTAAACCGGCAGCATTGGATTCACTGACAAATTTTGCATTTAATTCATCATTATTGGTGGTGAAGGTCACATTCATTAATGAACGATTTTTGGACGCAACTTTATTCTGATAAAAGTTGCTTTGATCAATATAGCGATAGAGCAATTCTGCTTTGGCACGGTTTTTTAACTCAATTTGTTCAATTCCACCATTTGCTAATAAATGTTCAAATACTAATGAACAGAGATACCAAGCAAATGTTGGTGGTGTATTAAACATAGAATCGTGATCGCGCAAAATTTGATAATTCCACACTGATGGCGTGCTACGACGTGCTTTACCGATAAGATCATCGCGAATAATGATTAATGTGATCCCTGATGGCCCCATATTTTTTTGAGCACCGGCATAAATCATACCGAATTTGCTGATATCAACTTTGCGAGAAAGAATATTTGATGACATATCCGCAATTAATGTAGCATTACCGACGTTAGGAACGTCAAAGATTTCTACACCGCTAATAGTTTCATTTGGGCAGTAATGTACATAATCGTATTGTTCGGCAATATTACTGAAATCAAGATCAGTTACGGCAGTTTTACCGTTCTCTTCCGTTAAAATATTGATTTCATCTACATTGCCGAATAATTTTGCTTCTTTGGCTGCTGCTGTTGACCAGTGTCCACTGGTTAAATAAAGCGCTTTGCCATTTTCAGAAAGTAAATTCATTGGAATCGCCGCAAATTGCCCTCTGGCACCACCTTGAGCAAACAGAATTTGATAATTATCAGGCACATTGAATAGTTTGCGTAAGTCTTCAATAGAACGTTTTGCCAATGCCATAAAATTAGCGCCACGATGGCTAACTTCCATTACTGAAGTGCCGAGAGATTCCCAGTCAAGCAGTTCTGCTTGGGCACGTTGTAAAACTTCCTTAGGCATCATTGCCGGACCTGCACTAAAATTAAATACGTCTGTCATATTTATTCACCTTCTTGTTTATTTTATTCATACAAATGTGCTTAGTTTTAACACTAGAAATGTGAATTATCAATCGCTTTCTATCCGGTTTATGAATTATTGAGCAGACGTATTTGATCCAAGTAAGAAAACCGTCACATCTTTTTGACGATACCCTAAAAAACCGCTACAGTAGGCACAGAATGTTTTATGTATCAATAAGAGAGTCAACTATGGAAAATGTAAGCAAAAAATGTTTTGAAGATGTGTTGGAGTATGTGCGTATGTATCGTCAAAAGAATAAACTTTTGCGTGATATTGCCGATAATGATCGCAAAATTAGAGATAACCAGAAAAGGGTGTTATTACTTGATAACTTAAATCAATATATCACTGATGATATGTCGGTAGCGGATATTCGTGCCATTATTGCCAATATGCGTGATGATTATGAGTCTCGTGTGGATGACTATATGATTCGTAATGCTGAAGCGTCAAAACAACGCCAAGAAATCAAAAAAGCAATGAAGGAGCAGAGTCGTTTACACGCGGAAATGCTGAAGAAAAATAAAGAGTAGTAAAAACAGTGCTTATACACTGAAATACGAAAGGAAAACCTGTCTTAAAAAACTAGTGATTAGAACATAAGGCAGGTTTTATATTTGCTATTTATTAGAAGCAGAAAGCAAATATAAGAAAAGATATTATTAACTTCAATTTTAGAATACAGAAAAGAAGGCATATAGGGCAAAAAAGAAAAAAGGGCTGAAAACAGCCCTTTTTTGATCTTGAATCGTGCAAAATCGTATTAACGTTTTGAGTATTGTGGACGACGACGTGCTTTGTGAAGACCCACTTTTTTACGTTCAACACGACGAGCATCACGGGTTACAAATCCTGCAGCACGTAATGCTGGGCGTAATGTTTCATCGTATTCAATTAACGCACGAGTAATACCGTGACGAATTGCACCTGCTTGACCAGAAATACCGCCACCTTTAACAGTGATATAAAGATCAAATTTATCTGCCATATCAACTAATTCTAATGGTTGGCGAACAATCATACGTGATGTTTCACGACCAAAATAAACATCAATTTCACGTTGATTAATAGTAATTTTACCTGTGCCCGGTCTTAAAAATACACGAGCTGAAGAGCTTTTGCGGCGGCCTGTGCCGTAGTTTTGATCTGCCATAGTCTAAACCTCGTGATTAAATATCTAAAACTTGTGGTTGCTGTGCAGCGTGATTATGTTCGCTACCTGCATACACTTTCAATTTACGGTACATATCGCGACCTAAAGGACCTTTAGGTAACATACCTTTAACTGCGATTTCAATCACGCGTTCAGGACGACGAGCAATCATTTCAGCAAAAGTCGCTTGTTTAATACCACCAACATAGCCAGTGTGCCAGTAGTAAAGTTTATCAGTTTTTTTACGACCGGTTACGGCTACTTTTTCTGCATTGATAACGATGATGTAATCACCTGTATCAACGTGTGGAGTATATTCAGCTTTGTGTTTACCACGCAAGCGACGTGCGATTTCTGTAGCTAAACGACCTAAAGTTTTACCTGTCGCATCAACTACATACCAGTCGCGTTTTACTGTTTCTGGTTTTGCTACAAAAGTTTTCATTAATTTCATTACCAAAATAATAATTTAACACCCTGTGCCCAAAAATTTGAACACACCTTTTCGCTTGTCGTCATACCCCTTCGAGTAGATTTTAAGCATAAAAAAATTACACGGCGGGAAAACCAATGTAATTAACAGGGTCGCAAGATTATACAGTAAGCAAAATTAAAAAACTATTTAAATTTTATTTTTTATGGTTTATTTTCGGATTTTCCACATAATGAAAGCTGACGTGTTAAAGTAATCATCTCTTTGCCATACAAGAAAGGAGTAATAAATAGATGAGTGTTAAAATTTTGCATAACCCACGTTGTTCGAAAAGCAGAGCAACATTGCAATTATTAGAAGAAAAGCAAGTGAAGCCTGAAATAGAGCTTTATTTGCAACATCATTTTTCATTGCAGGAGCTTGAAGATTTGATGCGTAAATTAGCGATTGATGATCCGAGAAAAATGATGCGTACAAAAGATGAACTGTATAAATCATTAGGTTTGGATCAGCTTGATCCAAATGTGGAAGCGCAACGACAACAATTATTACAGGCAATTGTGGAACATTCCGCTTTGTTGGAACGTCCGATTGTCATAAATGGTAATCAAGCGCGCATCGGTCGTCCACCGGAACAAGTGTTGGAAATTTTATAGTCAACTCGTTAATTTTTTGTCATAATAGCCGCCGCTTTAATCAGCGGCGTTTTTATAATTTTATTATGGAGATATATGATGAATATGAAATATCAACACCAACGAGGTGACATTCAAGAGAGTGCGATGAAAGCACTGGTGACGGATAAACTGTTCAGAGCTCGAGTTGAGCGTAATCGCAAAGGCAAAGGCAGTTATCAACGTAAGGCGAAACACGTTAAACGCAATTATGAAAATGCAACGATAAACATTTTATTTTAAAGTCTTTATCGTTGCATTTTTGTTTTGTCTTCCCCTCTTTTTTCTCAAAAAAATTTCCATTTTTATAAAAAGAAGCTTTTCTTATACCGATAATGTGAGTATTCTTAGTCGTCCGGCATTTTTGTCGGACAAATGAAATATAACAAGTTATGTTTATTTTAAGGTTATACAATATGAAAAAACTTCTTTTAGCTTCTATGCTGATGTCCGGAATGGCATTTGCAGCACCTGTTACTCAAGTTAATCCAAATACAACCACTCACACCTATGAATTTACTAATAGTTACGATCTTGTTGTGCCTAAAGGTGCTCAAGGCGAAACAAATTTGTGGGTTCCATTGCCTTTCAATAGTGATTATCAGACTTTAAAATCCGTTGAATTTGAAGGCAATTATCGCAATGCCTATGTGACGGAAAATAACCAATACGGCGCAAAAACATTGTTTGCAAATTGGGATGAAAAAGCGGATAAACGTCTGCTTAAAGTGAAAATGGTGATCGAAACTAAAGATCGTGAACCGATGGTTACCGGTGCATTGAAAGATTATAAAGTTCCGGAAAAGATTGAATATTCAGTGGATGTTCAACCCTATTTAAAAGCAACATCTCATATCAAAATTGATGGTATTGTTAAAGAATATGCCGATAAAATCGTTGGCAATGAAAAAAATCCATTGAAAAAAGCAGAATTGATTCACGAATGGATCGTCAACAATATGGAACGTGATAATTCTGTTTTAGGCTGTGGTGACGGTGATGTTGAAAAAATCCTAACAACAGGTGTATTAAAAGGTAAATGTACTGATATTAATTCGGTATTTGTTGCGTTGGCTAGAGCTTCCGGTATTCCGGCGCGAGAAATTTTCGGTATTCGTTTAGGGGATGCACCGAAAATGTCAAAATATTCTAAAAAAGCTTTTGGCAGTGCTAAAGATGGCGTTGCGAATGAAAATGGCGGTCAACATTGCCGAGCTGAATTTTATTTAGCCGGTTACGGCTGGGTGCCGGTCGATTCTGCTGATGTGGCGAAAATGCGCCTAACTGAGAAAAAATCAGTGCAGGATGCGGATACTCAAGCGGTAGCGAAATATTTATTCGGTAACTGGGAAGCAAACTGGGTCGGCTTTAATCACGCGCGTGATTTTGATCTCTATCCGGCACCTGAATTGAAACCAATTAATAACTTTGGTTATCCGTATGCTGAAGTAGGCGGTGATCCGCTTAACTCTTTTGATGCTAAAGAGTTCGGTTATGAATTTATCTCAAAAGAAATTAAATAATCGTTTCTTTGCAAGTTGTGTCACTGCTGTGGTTGCAGCAGTGACCTCAACGTTATGCTGCATTGCACCCTTGATTTATTTAGTTTTCGGTGTTTCTTCCACGTGGCTAATTGAACTCAATCAATATGATTATTTGCGTATTCCGATGCTGATTATTTCATTGGCAGCATTCGGTTACGGTTTTTGGTTACTGATGTTTTCTAAAAAAATTATCTGTACTAAATATTTATCGCGCAAATGGCTAATGATTTTATATTGGTTAGTGTTTGTCATTATTTTATTTTTTCTCACTTATCCGACTGTCTTACCGTGGATTTTAGAAAGGATGGCTTAAAGATGAAAAAATTTTTTGCAGTATTGTTATTTTTAATCTTGTTATGTGGTTACAGTTATGCAGACGAACAGTCGGTAACAAATAATCAAAGAGAGCTGACGATGCAGGTTGATGAGATGAATTGTCAGTTGTGTGTTTATTTGGTGAATAAGGAGTTGCGTTCAATTGAAGGCGTTTTGAAGACCAAAGCGGATATGAATGCACATACAGTAAAAGTGATCACAACCGATAAGGTCAGCAATGAGCAGTTGATTAAAGCAATGGAAAAATTGCACTATCACGCAAAAGTGCTGTAACAAATGTTGTAATTGTTGAGAAAATGGGCTTTTTGCCCATTTTTTGCTTAAGAAACAGGGAGTTTTAATTCCCTAAATTGCATTGACATTCCATCAATCATCAATAATCTGCCACATAAAATATCGCCGATATTGAGCAGCACCTTAATTGCTTCTAACGCCTGAATAGAACCGACAATGCCGACAATCGGCGATAAGACGCCGGCTTCGACACAGCTTAAAACATTCTCGCCGAATAATTGACTTAAATTACGATAGCTCGGTGTGCCGGGTTGATAAGTAAAAACAGTAATTTGCCCTTCCATTCTGATTGCCGCACCGGAAACAAGCGGTTTATGTAATTGTTGGCAAATCAGATCAAGCTGATTGCGGCTTTCGACATTATCAGTACAATCCAACACGACATCAACAGTCGCAATTAATTGTTCCAACTGTTGCGAAGTCATTTTCTGATTAATCGCATTAATTTTAATAAGCGGATTAATTTGGGAAAGTGCCATTTTAGCCGATTCGACTTTCGGCATATCAATACGCTGATCGGTATGCAAAATCTGACGTTGTAAATTAGATAACGATACCTTATCAAAATCCAACAATGTTAACTCGCCTACACCAGCAGCAGCAAGATATTGTGCGGCAGCACAACCCAAACCACCCAGCCCGACAATCAGCATTTTACCTGCTTTTAATGTTTCCTGACCGTCTAAATCAATTGCTTTCATCACAATTTGCCGGTTATAACGCAACATTTCGTAATTGGTTAATTCAATTTTCATTTTATCTATTAATTAATTAAAAAATTAAAAGGCTCTATCATTACTGATTCTCCTGTAGCTACATTGCCTCGCTCCTGCTCCAACACAATAAAACAATTGCTTTGGACAAAAGAACTGAACATATGTGAACCTTGGAAACGGACGGGAGAAACTTCAAGTTGTCCCTGTTCATTGATGTGATAGAAACCGCGTTGAAAGTCTAAGCGACCTATACTTTTTTTCAATGGTTGTGCTGCAATTGCCGGTAATTTTTGTGGTGCTTTCCATTGGCTAAACCCACTTAATTTGGCAATTGCCGGTTGCACTAATTGATAGAAGGTGACAAACGCTGAAACTGGATTGCCAGGTAAGCCACAGAACCAAGCATTTTCTAATTTGCCGAAAGCAAAAGGTTTACCCGGTTTAATGGCTAATTTCCAAAAATTAATATTGCCTAAACGTTCAAGCACATTTTTGGTGAAATCTGCTTCTCCAACAGAAACACCACCGCTGGTAATGACTAGATCAGCCTGTTGTTGCGCATCGCGGAATGCTTGCTCAAATTGCTGTTCATTGTCTGGTAAAATACCGAAATCCAGTATTTCACAATTTAAACGTTGCAACATTAATTTAACTGCAAAACGGTTGGTATCATAAATTTGCCCGTCTTGTAATGGTTGACCGACTGGAACTAATTCATCACCAGTGGAAATAATAGCCACTTTGATTCGGGGAAAAACCTTTATCTTTTCAACACCTAATGAAGCGAGTAGTGGCAAGGATACTGATGTTAATTTTGCACCTTGAGATAGAACCTCTTCACCCTGTTTGACATCATCACCAATACGGCGAATATTCTCACCCAATTTAGGAAGTTGTGGGAAAGTAACGCTACCGTCAGCATTGACGATAGCTTTTTCTTGCATTATCACCGCATCGGTTCCTTCAGGGATCATTGCACCAGTCATAATTCTTACTGTGCCGCCTTTTGTCCATTCACCATTAAAAGGTTGTCCGGCAAAGGCTTTACCAGCAATTGTCAGTGTCATAGATTGTTGCAAATCAGCCATTCTTACGGCGTAACCATCCATTGCGGAATTATCAAAAGCCGGCACATTAATCGGTGAAATAACGGCTTCGGCACAAATACGTTGATCTGCCTGATCAAGAGAAATAGTTTCACAGTGTGTTTTATTTGGAGCTGGAAGTTGTTGTAAAAGTGAGTCTAATGCTTGTTCAAAGGTTAATAATTCAGCCATAAATTTATCCTTATAAATAGTGATAGTGCATTGTAGCGTAACTTAGTTTGTTTGTTTAGGTTAAGTTGATAAGCCTTTATGGGTATAATTTGTGGTAAATTATAAATTTGTAAATAGATTCCATTTCTCTATTGCAATCGTTTATTGTTGTGGGATGATGTAGCTTCAATTTAATTTAGGAGGCGTTATGTATTTAGAGAGTATTCCAATTGGAACAATTTTTTTCATTATTTTAGTGATTGTTGTTTTGGTTTCAGCGGTAAAGACTGTGCCACAAGGGTATCATTGGACTATTGAACGATTCGGACGTTATACCAGAACATTAACGCCGGGATTGAATATTATTGTTCCGTTTATTGATCGTATTGGTCGTAAAATTAATATGATGGAACAGGTGTTGGACATTCCATCACAAGAGGTAATTTCCAAAGATAATGCAAATGTATCGATTGATGCAGTCTGTTTTGTGCAGGTGATTGATGCTCGTAATGCTGCTTATGAAGTTAATCATTTGGAACAGGCAATAATTAATTTAACTTTGACTAATATTCGTACTGTGCTGGGATCAATGGAGTTGGATGAAATGTTATCGCAGCGTGATGCAATAAATAGTCGATTATTGGCAATTGTAGATGAAGCAACCAATCCTTGGGGTGTGAAAGTAACAAGAATTGAAATTAGGGATGTGCGTCCACCAAAAGAGTTGATTAATTCAATGAATGCGCAAATGAAAGCGGAGCGTAATAAGCGAGCTGAAATTCTTGAAGCTGAAGGAGTGCGTCAAGCTGCAATTCTTCGGGCGGAAGGTGAAAAACAGGCACAGATCTTGCAATCTGAAGCAGAAAAACAGTCCAGAATTTTGCAAGCAGAGGGAGAACGGCAGGAAGCTTTTTTACGTGCCGAAGCACGTGAACGTGAAGCGGAAGCAGAGGCAAAAGCAACACAAATGGTGTCTGAGGCTATTGCAGCTGGTAATATTCAAGCGGTTAATTATTTTGTTGCTCAAAAGTATACTGAAGCTTTACAACAAATTGGACAAGCGGAGAATAGCAAAGTGGTATTGATGCCGTTGGAAGCGAGCAATTTAATGGGATCAATTGCTGGTATCAATGAATTGTTAAAACAATCGGGAACACAAAAATGATGGAATGGTTAGCGCAATGGGGAGCAATTCATTGGTTGGTACTCGGGTTTGTGCTTTTAATTTTGGAAATTGTTGTCCCTGGAATTTTCTTTTTATGGTGGGGAATCGCGGCATTAGTGTTGGCAATATTGAGTTATTTTTTTCTGCTTTCATTAGTGATTGGGGGAATATTGTTTGCGGCGATAGCAGTGCTTGCTAGTTTGTGTTGGTGGAAAATTCAGAGTAAACGTAATCAGCAGGATATTGCTGCCGAAATGTTGAATCAACGAGGTTTGGCAATGTTGGGGCAACAAGGTGTAATTACCGAAGTTTTTACAGATCATATTGCTCGTGCCAAGTTTGGTGACGGTAGTTGGCGTGTTGAAGGTAATCAATTACATCAAGGTGATGTTGTAGAAGTAGTATCAATAAAGGGGATTACTTTGGTTGTGAAAGTAATAAAAAATTAAGTAAAAAAACGGCGATAGAAATATCGCCGTTAAATTTTTAAAGAGGAAAAAAATTATAAACTTTCAGTGAAAGTACGGGTAATTACATCGCGTTGTTGTTCCGGAGTTAATGAATTAAAACGCACAGCATAACCAGAAACACGAATAGTTAATTGTGGATATTTTTCTGGATGTTTTACTGCATCTTCCAAAGTTTCGCGACGTAAAACGTTAACGTTTAAATGTTGACCACCTTCTACTTTTACAGTTGGCGCAACATCAACTGGCAATTCACGATATTCAATTTTTCCTAAATCATTGATTGCAACGATTTGGTCTTCAACGTAATCGCCTTTTGCACATAGACAGCGTGCTTCACCTTTCTCATTATCTAATAACCAGAAAGAGTTAATTAAATTGTCATTTGCAGCTTGTGTAATTTGAATACCTTTAATCATAATAGCCTCCAAAAGCCTAGGTTTAAAATTAATGAATTGAGTGAATTTTATCAAAATATTTTATATTTTCAAATTAAATTGCAATAAATCATTTTATTGATTAATAAAAAGTTTTTGTCTGATTTTAAATTTGATTTTAATCAACAATTGTTTAACTTGAAGTCTGGATTAAATATTTGTTTTTACCTTTTAATAATGAAGTTGTAACAATTTGTGATGTATTTTTTATTGGCGATTTTGTTATAAGATTTTTATAATTGCCTTTTCAAATGCGATAAGTGATAAAAAGGATAACGAGATGAGAACGTGGAAAGATATGATAGGCAGCGAAAAAGCGCAACCTTATTTCCAACATATTTTGCAACAGGTTCAGCAACAAAGAGATTCAGGGAAAATAATTTATCCACCAAAAACAGATGTATTTAATGCATTTCGTTACACTGAGTTTGATCAGGTAAAAGTGGTGATTTTAGGGCAAGATCCTTATCACGGTCCTAATCAAGCTCACGGTTTAGCTTTTTCAGTACGTCCGAATGTGCAGATACCGCCTTCATTGCAGAATATTTATAAAGAGTTATCGCAAGATATTACTGGATTCCACATTCCAAACCACGGGTATTTGGTCTCTTGGGCACAACAAGGCGTGTTGTTATTAAATACCGTATTAACCGTGGAACAGGGAAAGGCACATTCACACGCTAATTTTGGTTGGGAAACGTTCACAGATCACGTTATTGCTACTTTAAACCATCATACGCAAGGATTGGTTTTTTTATTATGGGGGAGTCACGCTCAGAAAAAAGGGCAATTTATTGATCGACAAAAACATTGCGTTTTGACGGCTCCACATCCATCGCCACTTTCTGCTCATCGAGGTTTCTTAGGTTGTCACCACTTTTCAAGTACCAACCAGTATTTAATACAACAGGGTAAAACACCGATTGATTGGTCATTACCCAATTTATAATTAAAAGGAAAAATATGTTAGCTATTATTTCACCTGCAAAAACATTGGATTTTTCAACACCGAGTCCGATTTCAAGTTATACACAACCAGATTTAACACAATATAGTCAGCAATTAATTGAAATTTGTCGCCGATTAACACCGGCAGAAATTGCTTCATTAATGAAAATTAGCGATAAACTGGCAGGGTTAAATGCTGCTCGTTTTGCTGAGTGGGTGCTACAACATCATACGGAAAATAGTAAAGCAGCAATTTATGCTTTCAAAGGTGATGTTTATACTGGATTAGAGGCGGAAACATTATCAGCAGAGGATATTCAGTTTGCACAATCACATTTAAGAATGTTGTCCGGATTGTATGGATTATTAAAGCCGTTGGATTTAATGCAACCTTATCGTTTAGAAATGGGAACAAAGTTGAAAAATGAAAGAGGAAATGATCTGTATCATTTTTGGGGAAATGTGATCACCGATCAGTTACAGCAAGCATTGGATCAGCAAGGTGATAATATATTAGTGAATTTGGCATCTGATGAATATTTTAAAGTGGTCAATACACAGCGTTTACAGGCAACAATTATAAAGCCTATTTTTATGGATCGTAAAAACGGAACTTATAAAGTGATTAGTTTTTATGCTAAGAAAGCTAGAGGATTAATGAGTCGCTATCTGTTACAACAACGATTAACCGAAATTGAACAGTTAAAAACATTTGATTTAGGCGGATATTGGTTTGATGAAAATCTATCTACAACAACGGAATTAATCTTTAAACGGGAGTTAAATGATGATTAAACGGAGCTATTGGTTGGGTTTATTGCTTTTATCTGGCTGTGTTAGTCAACCGATGATGCAACAGAAAGTGACTGTACCGAATAAAATTGAGTTTGAACAACAGCACTATCAATTGAGTAAAACTGATGATCTTGGTTCAGTGGTGAAATATACCTATGAATTAATAAATAAAGATCAACAGAAACATTTAGAAATTTTTCAAGATTTGCAACAGAATTTTGTGAAAACGGATGCGAAATATCAGCAACGTATTCAATTACGCGAAAGAATGTTCCGTAACACAGGTGTTGATGTTTATAACAATAAATTAGAACAAGGAAAATTATATAGCTATGTGGTTTATCCGCCGGCAGAGCAGTTTATTGATTATCAAGTGGATGTCGCAAAAGGTGAAAATTTGGCGAAATGTGGTTTTGTTCAATTTCAATATACGCAACAGTTTGCCCCAATTAAGAGTAGCCAAACGGCTATTTTGAAAAAATTGCAGCAACAAGTGGCGGAACCAATGATGCAAAAATTAGCAAAGTTTGCATTCCCTTGGAGTTGTGATGAAAGATAGATATTCGATTTATGTAAAAAGAGCAGCGTGTTTAGCGATTTTTACTGCCTTTTTTTTGGTATCAATTAAAGCTATTGCTTGGTGGAAAACCGGTTCAGTCAGTATTTTAGCGGCAATTACGGATTCACTTTTGGATCTGTTAGCTTCTTTTACGAATATGTTGATTCTTCGCTTTGCATTAATGCCGGCGGATGATAATCACTCATTCGGTCACGGTAAAGCAGAATCACTGGCGTCATTGGCGCAGGGGATGTTTATTTGCGGATCGGTCGTCTTTCTATTTTTGCAAGGCATTCAACGTCTTCATTCGCCTGAAATTACTGATCATAATATTTGGGGGATCGCAGTTACCATTGTTTCAGTGATAATGACTGCCATTTTGGTGAGTTTTCAAAAATATACAATAAAACGTACTGATAGTCCGGCGATTAAGGCGGATAGTTTGCACTATCAGACCGATTTATTTATGAATTTAGGTATTTTGATTGCGTTGGTGATCAGTTATTACGGTTTTGTAATGGCAGATGCGATTTGTGCCTTAATTATCGCTGTTTATATTTTAATTAATGCATTAAAAATGGTATCGGAATCAGTGCAAATGTTATTGGATGTGGCTTTGCCGGAAGAGGAAATCTCAGAGATTAAAAAAATTGCGAAACGAAATCCGAAAGTACTTGGAGTTCACGATATAAAAACACGCCGTGCTGGGGCAGTGCGTTTTATTCAGTTGCATTTAGAGTTGGAGGATAATCTCCCTTTGATGGTGGCTCACGCTATTACCGAAGAATTGGAACAGGAATTGCGACAGGCTTTCCCAAATTCCGACATAATGATTCATCAAGAGCCAACTACAGTGGTAAAACAAGAAATGGCTCAAACGACAACATAATCACGAATTAGATCAAAAATTACCGCACTAATCGAAAATTTTGCTAGAGCGAGCTTGTTGAATGGTGTAATCTTAGCGCGGTTTTTGATTTATTTTTTTCGATAAAATATTTCCTAATGAGGACAACATATGATTAAGAAAATTGCCGTATTAACAAGTGGTGGTGATGCGCCGGGAATGAATGCCGCAATCCGTGGTGTAGTTCGTGCGACTCTATACGAAGGATTGGAAGTTTATGGGGTTTATGACGGATACCAAGGATTATATTTTAATAAAATTAAAAAATTGGAACGTTTTAGTGTTTCTGATGTGATTAATCGTGGCGGTACATTCTTGGGTTCAGCACGTTTCCCAGAATTTAAAGATCCTTCAGTACGTGCAAAATGTGTTGAAAATTTGCGTTTTCACGGTATTGATGCCCTTGTTGTTATAGGTGGTGATGGTTCCTATATGGGAGCAAAATTATTAACTGAGGAACACGATTTTCCTTGTATCGGCTTGCCTGGCACAATTGATAATGATGTCGCCGGTACTGATTATACTATCGGTTATCAAACAGCATTAGAAACTGCATTGGATGCGATTGACCGTTTACGTGATACTTCAAGCTCTCACCAACGTATCTCTATCGTGGAAATTATGGGGCGTCATTGTGGTGATTTAACTTTAGCAGCAGCGATTGCAGGCGGTTGTGAATTTATCGTGATTCCGGAACGCCCTTTTGAACGTGAAGCATTAATTCGTAAAGTAGAATATGGTATTGAAAAGGGTAAACGCCACGCCATTATTGCGATTACTGAACATATGTGTGACGTTAACGAGTTAGCGAAAGAGATCGAAGAACGTGTCCATCACGAAACTCGTGCGACAGTATTGGGACATATTCAACGTGGTGGGGCGCCTTGTGCCTTTGACCGTATTTTGGCTTCCAGAATGGGAGTTTATGCGGTTGAATTATTATTGCAAGGTGAAAAAGGTCGTTGTGTCGGTATCCAAAATGAACAACTCGTTCATCATGATATTATTGATGCTATTCAAAATATGAAGCGTAGTTTTAAAGAAGATTGGTTCAATACATCAAGAAAACTTTATTAAGTTACCAGCATTCAAGAAAAACGCATATTGACAACAATATGCGTTTTTTGTTCTATGCCGTCTAACTATTTAGAAGTTTTTGATGGATTGGCAAGATAATTTCTACACGCAGACCGTGTGTGTATTGTTGTGCTGCTTTAAGTTTAATCGTGCCACCATAATACTGTACTAAAGTTGATGCAATTGCTAACCCCAATCCGGTACCTTGCTGTTGAGTTCCTAAAATGCGGTAAAATGGTTTTAAAACCTTTTCTCGCTCCTCTTCTACAATCCCGTTGCCATTATCTTCTACAATGATTTTCACTTTATCGTCTTGTAGTTGTTCAACTGATAAATCAACAAAACTTTCTTCCGGAGCATAAACAATAGCATTTTCGAGTAGAATTTTAATAATGGTGAAGAGATCCGTTTCACCGATACAAATTTCAGCATCCTGTTCACTGATCACGCCAATATCAATCTGCTTTTGTTCTGCCAATGGTAGCAAGGTTTCAATAACCTGTTTAAAGGTAGCTTTTACCGAAATTGGTTTAATATCTGGTTGTTGAGTTTGATGTGCCTGACTACGAGCAAAAGATAGCAGTTGATCCAATAAATGGCGATTACGCTGAATTGCTTGAATAAGCTGTTCAATTTGCTGTTTAGTTTCTATCGGAACAGCGTGAGTTGCTAAACGTTCTGCCTGTAAAGAGAGAACCGTCATTGGAGAACGTAATTCGTGGGCGGCATTGGCAATAAACTGTTGTTGTTCTTTTACCGACTTATCTACTTGTTTCAATAAATGGTTAATGGCTGTAATAAAGCTATGTACTTCATAAGGTGTTTTTGCTAAAGGAATAATGCTGAGATCATTTTTTTGCCGTTGTTGAATAGCTACTGAAAGTTTACGCAGTGGAATAAAAGTGAAATTAATCACTAGAATTGATAGTAGAATGACAATTGGCATAAAAATTAAGAATGGCAAAATAGTTTGCCAAGTGGCATCAATCGCTTTTTTTGTTCTGAATTCGGTTTCTTGCATTACTGCAATTTTTTGCATCCTATTTTGTGTTTTTATTTGTCGTACGAAAACACGAAATTCTTTTTTATGAATTTTGACGGTATGAAATCCTTCTCTCATTTGATAGAGAAATGGAATGAAATATTTATTATTAGGTGAAGTAAAAATGCTTTGTACATAAATTTGGTTGTCATCATCGTTTAATGGTAAAGGCATTTGTTCGGAAAAATTGTTACGAAGTGAAGTAAAACGTGCTGTCTGAATTAATAAGTCATCCTGTAACTGATAAGCGGCATAAAACGCATTATAAGCAGTAGAAACTGCCGTAACGGTGGCGGTGAAAAAAGTAACGATTACAAGTGTTAAGGTTAATTTTGCTTGAATGGAATAACGCCAGCGTAATAATCTTTTAGTTATTTTGGAATAGTCCAACCGACACCTCGAATATTTTTAATTGCTTCTTTTCCCAATTTTTTACGCAGTGCGTGAATCAAAAAATCAATAGCATTACTTTCAACTTCTTCGCCCCAACCATAAATCTTATCTTCAAGATCACTACGTGAATAGATAACGCCTGGATGTTGTAATAATGTTTGCAAAATAGCAAATTCTTTATTTGTGAGCTGCTGAGTTTCTTGAGTAGTGAGGTTTTGCACTTGATAAGTTTTTAAATTCAATAAAAGATTGCCGTATCGAATCTCTGCAGTATGATGACCGCTCTGTTTACGCAGCGCAACACGAATGCGAGCCAAAAGCTCAGCCATATCAAACGGTTTAATGATGTAATCATCGGCTCCACCATCCAAACCCTGTAAACGGCTTGGTAGATCATCTCGTGCGGTAAGAATAATAATCGGAAAACCAAACTGTTGTTGGCGTAACTGTGCTAAAACTTCCAATCCATCTTTTTTAGGTAGCCCTAAGTCTAATAAAACCAAATCATAAGGCTGTGATTTTACTGCACTTAATGCCAGTTCTCCATTTTCCACCCAATCGACTGCGTAACTTGCGTCTTTCAAGTTATCGGATAATACATTTGCGATCATTGGATCATCTTCAACCAGTAGAATTCTCATATTATAAAGTTGATCTAAAAATAAATGAGTGAAATTCTATCATAAAATAGAAACGTAATTTATGTAGATTGATCAATGACTTTTTATTTGTTTCTAATGTCTATTGCCGGATCTAACTTAGTTTTAGGTAAACGTTCTTTTAATCCATAATCATCGTTGTCACTTTTACAGTCGAACAGATTAAATTGTGTTGAAATCTGTTGATTTTGAATATTCATCCAATTTGCAATTGCTTCAGTGAAATTCAAGCCAGATTTGAAACTAGTGCATTTTTGATGCTGTTGGCTGTCAGAAGAGGTCATAAATAGTGGAACATCGTGATGTAATGGACTGCCAGCATTGTTGAAAAATAGTACTTCGTTATCAATAGTTTTATGTGCCAATCCGTGATCAGCAAAGTAGATCATTGAAAATGACTGTTGGTGTAGCTGATATTGTTTTTGTAATGCTTGATAGATTTGTTGTAGTACTTGATCGGTTTTTCTAATAGATGAAACATAACAGCTAAGATATTGATATTTCTTATCTTTTACTGGAGAAATATTTTGATAATCCTTAATACGATCACACGCTTTAGGGTGTGATCCATAAAGATGAACTACAATAAATTTTGTTTGATTGATAGGTTGTGCAAGAATATTTTTTAATGGCGCAATCAATTGAAAATCACTGGAGTCATTACTAATAGAATCATTTTTAGCGATAAAGTAATGTTCATCATTTAAATCGGCAATGGCGGTGATCGGTGTATCAAATTGACCCAAAAAACCTTGATTGGATAGCCAGTAAGTTTTTATGCCAGCAGATTTAATTAAATCAATTAAATTTAATGAATAATCAGGCGCCCAATTTTGTTTATCAGGTTTTGTTAGCATAAGGCGTAAAGAGGCGATAGTGTTGCTTCCGGCTGATTCTAAACCATCAACGATAATACCGTTGACGTTTTCCATAAAGGGGGTATTTTCAATAGGATAACCATAAGCGTGCATATAATCACGACGCACACTTTCACCGATGACCAACACATAATTTTTATATTCTCCGTTAAACTGAGAAGCTCCCCAACGACTTTCCAGTTGAAATTGGTTTAAACGAATCAGTTCGTCTTTAACTTGAGTTGCAGCAGCGAAAAATTGATGAAAAAAGGAAAACGGGGATTGATTAACTAAGGCGAAAAAGAGAATGAAACAGAGCAACGTTTTATTTTTATAGAATTTTAGTTGGAAACGTTGGCTTAAATAGCGGAATAAAAGCAGTAACGGCACAATAGCGATTGCCATTAAATAATATTGTAACGGAATTTGTTGTAAAAATTCGCTACCTTCGGCTAGATTCGTCGCTAAAACAGAAGCTAAATATTGATAATTCGGCGCTCCGAACATCATTCCTACTGGCGCATATAATGTATAAGCAATGGCAATAGGAAGAATAACGAAATAAAATGCTTTACGGGAAGCGTTAAAAATAAGAATGAGTGCAGCGAGAAGCAAAACATCCTGAATTTCAATCTGTTTGCCACTGCCATTAAGCATAAATAGCGATGAAAAATAGAGAGAAACTAAGGCAATGATGGCAACAAAAAACTGTTTCAAATTAAGATTTTTGAAGAGATTGAAAAATTTTTTCATCAAAATGTCCTTAGTGGTGAAAAAAACAGCGTTAGACGGTGAAAAGAAAATGTGCATCAAAAGTGAATTGATGCACAAAATAATCCATAAATAATGAAATTATTAGTTCTGTTTCGCCATTTCAAATTCAATCAACATCATCAAAATATGGATAACTTTGATATGAATTTCTTGAATACGATCAGCATAACCGAAATGAGGGACACGAATTTCAACATCTGCTAGACCTGCCATTTTCCCACCATCTTTGCCGGTTAATGCGATTACTTTCATTCCTTTCGCTTTTGCTGCTTCGATTGCATTTAAAACATTTTTTGAGTTGCCGGAAGTTGACAGCCCGAACAAAACATCACCTTTTTGACCGACTGCCTCTATATAACGCGAAAAAACATAATCGTAACCGAAATCATTACTTACACAGCTTAAATGGCTAACATCTGAAATGGCAATGGCGGGATAACCCGGACGATTTTCACGATAACGACCGGTCAACTCTTCGGCAAAATGCATTGCATCACAATGTGAACCTCCATTACCGCAACTTAAAACTTTTCCGCCCTGTTTAAAACTGTCGGCAATAATGAGTGCCGCCTGTTGAATTAGCTCAATATTTTTATCATCGGATAAAAATTTGTCTAAAACATCTGCCGCCTGTGTCAGTTCGGCTTTGATTTGTGTTAAATACATCAGCAACTCCAAGAAATTTTATTTATTTACGAGAAAGAGGTGGAACAAAAGTAATTCCCATATCCCAAGGTTGTTCAATCCAAGTATTTTGTGGAATATCAACAACATAATCATCAACTAAAGGCGCACCTGCAGGTTTTGCAAATACGGTTACAAATTTTGCTTTTGGATACATCTCACGAATAGCACGTGCAGTGTTACCTGTGTCAACCAAATCATCGACTACGATAAAGCCTTCGCCGTCACCTTCTGCGCGATGCAACACTTTTAATTCATTCTGTTGATCGTGGTCATAACTTGCGATACAAACGGTTTCAACTAAACGAATACCTAATTCGCGTGCAATAACCGCTGCTGGGAATAACCCACCACGACTAACCGCAATAATTCCTTTCCATTGTGAAGCCGGAAGGAGGCGTTCGGATAATTTGCGGGCGTGCATTTGAAACATATCCCAAGTAACAACATATTTTTCGCTCATAATAAATGTACCTTTGTGTTTGAAGTTATAAAAAATTGCGTAAGGATAACGCGAAATTGCTTTCTATGCTATCATTTAACGCAATTTCTTTTTGTTTTCTGCAAAAGTAACTATTTCAAAGGAAAAATTATGTCTTCAATTACAGAATTATCACCAAAATTAGTATGGCAATGGTTTGATAAAATTTGTTCAATCCCTCATCCTTCTCACCACGAACAGGCACTTGCCGATTTCATTATTCAGTGGGCAAAACAGAAACAGTTATGGGTTGGACAGGATGCAGCCGGGAATATTTTGATTCGCAAAGCGGCAACCGCAGGAATGGAAGATCATCAGCCGGTGGCGTTGCAGGCGCATTTAGATATGGTGCCACAGGCAAATAAAAATACGGCACATAATTTTTTAACTGATCCAATAGAGCCTTATGTTGATGGCGAATGGGTAAAAGCCAAAGGTACAACCTTAGGTGCAGATAATGGTATTGGTATGGCCTCCTGTTTAGCGGTGTTGGATAGTAATGATGTCGCACATCCGCCGTTAGAGGTTTTATTGACTGCTAGTGAGGAAACTGGAATGGTCGGTGCATTGGGATTGCAACCGAATTGGTTGCAAAGTGAGGTGATGATTAATACTGATACCGAAGATGAAGGTGAAATTTATATCGGTTGTGCTGGCGGTGAAGATGTTGATATTCGTTTCCCAGTGCAATGGCAAGAGTTACGCAAAAATGAAGTGGCAGTACATATTGCGTTAACAGGGCTAAAAGGTGGTCATTCGGGGGCGGAGATTCATTTAAATCGTGGTAATGCGATTAAACTTTTAGCAAAAACACTTGAAAAGGTATTGACCAAAGTTAGCTTCCGTTTGGCAGAAATTTCCGGCGGTTCGGTGCGTAATGCAATCCCACGCGAGGCGTTTGCTACCGTTTTGCTCTCCAGTGCATCGGTAGAGAAGTTTAAGCAGGTGTGGCAATTATTATCGCAACAACTGATTGAAGCGTTGTCTCACGCAGAAAAACAGATCAATTTTGCGCTCGAAGAGGCAACAGCGGAACAGGGATTAAGCGAGCGTCAGAGCCAAATTTTATTAGATTTAATTAATGCCTTACCGAATGGCGTTATTCGTTTTAGTGATGTGTTGCCGGATGTGGTGGAAACCTCTATCAGTTTAGGCGTATTGGAAACCAAAGCGGAGCAGATTAAATTAACGTTATTGGCACGTTCATTGAATGATCACGGACAAGATGATGTGGTGAGTTTGGTGCGTTCCGTTTGTCGTTTAGCCGATGCTGAAGTGGTCTTTTCTGGACGTTATCCTGGTTGGGAGCCGCAGGCGGATGCCAATATTGTTAAACGCACGAAAACGTTATATGACCGTATTTTAGGCAAAGAGAGTGTAATCAAAGTGATTCACGCCGGATTGGAGTGCGGGTTAATCAATAAAGTTTATCCAAATATGGAGATGGTTTCAATTGGACCGACCATTTTGGGGGCTCACTCTCCGGATGAACGTTGTCATATTCCTGCTGTGGCAGTTTATTGGCAATTATTAACAGAATTATTGGCAACAATGCCCCAAAAATAGGATGAGATAATGGAACAGGAACAACAACCGAATTTAAATAATGAAGAGTTAACTCATTTCGGGTTTAAAACGGTCGCAAAATCAGAAAAACAAAAACTGGTTGCCAATGTTTTTCATTCTGTAGCAGATAAGTATGATTTGATGAATGATCTACTTTCATTCGGTATTCACCGAGTTTGGAAACGTTTTACTATTGATTGCAGTGGTGTGCGTAAAGGTCAGAAAGTATTGGATCTTGCTGGTGGTACTGGTGATTTTTCGGCAAAATTCTCCAAAATGGTGGGGGAAAGTGGACAGGTTATTTTAGCTGATATTAATGATTCTATGTTGCAGGTAGGACGTGACAAGTTGCGTAATTTAGGAGTAGTCGGCAATGTAGAATATGTGCAAGCAAATGCGGAAATGTTGCCATTTTCGGATAACACTTTTGACTGTATTGTGATTAGTTTTGGTTTACGAAATGTGACGGATAAAGATAAAGCATTGCGTTCAATGTATCGTGTGTTGAAACCAGGCGGTCGTCTTTTGGTGTTGGAATTTTCTAAGCCGATTATTGAACCGTTGAGCAAAGTTTATAATTTTTATTCATTCAATATTTTGCCAAAAGTGGGCGAAGTGGTGGTGAATGATGCTGACAGTTATCGCTATTTGGCGGAGTCAATCAGAATGCACCCGGAACAATCCGTGTTGGAACAAATGATGATTGATGCCGGCTTTGAACAGACGCAATATTTCAATTTAACCGCCGGTATTGTGGCATTGCATCGTGGTTATAAATTTTAAGGAGCGATAAATGCTTTCTTCAATTAAACAGCAATTAATGTTGCCGCAGTTAGTAAATGGCTTGCTGGAACAAGCGGTAAATTATCTTATCCAACGCAGTGAAGATATTAACCCACGATTACGTAAGTTGGCAGGCAAGGTGTTGTTGTTGCATCTTAAACAAGGCGGGCATTGTTATTTGCTGTTTTCTCCACAACGTGTCGATCTGTTGGCACAATATGATGGCGAAGTTGATTGCGAAGTGTCGGCAGATGCTTCGTTATTATTGCAACGACTGAAAAAAAGTGAGTTGTCAGCGTTAATTAATCAAAAGCAGGTTGTGTTTCAGGGTGATTTGCAAGTTTTACAGGATACAATGGCGCTATTTGAGCACTTGGAAAAAGATCCGGAAGAACTGTTAGCTCCGTATCTTGGCGATGCTGTTGTATATTCTTTAACCCATACGATGCGACAGATAAAAAATCGTATGACTGAACATTTTGTAACCAGTGAGCGCCATTGGGGAGAACGGCTGACCGAAGAGTGGCAGTTGATTGCCCCCTCTTTGGCGTTGGTACATTTTTATGATCAGGTTGCCGAGTTGCAACAGGATTTGCAGCGTGTAGAAGATAAAATCAACCAACTTGCAGGAAAACTATGAAAATAAAGCACTATTTTCGTTTTTATCATATTGTCCGAGTATTATTGCAATACGGCTTGGATCAAGCATTGCCTAAAATTCCATTAACTCGTCCGCTTCGTTATGGGCGTAAACTCTGTTTTTGGTGGCAAAATCGTTATCCGGATAAATCTCTTGGTTGGCGTTTGCGGATGGCTTTTCAAGAGTTGGGGCCGGTATGGATCAAATTAGGACAAATGCTTTCGACACGACGAGATCTTTTCCCTGAAGAGCTCGCTAATGAGTTGGCACTGTTGCAAGATCAAGTAGAGCCGTTTGATGGAAAATTGGCAAGAGCGGAAATTGAAAAAGCGTTAGGCGATAAGATTGAGCGTTGGTTTGAGGCTTTTGATGAGCAAGCGCTGGCATCGGCATCAATCGCACAAGTTCACACTGCAAGATTTAATGCGACCCAACCGCTGGCAGGGAAAGAGGTAGTATTTAAAGTGATTCGTCCGGATATTGCGCCGGTTATCGCTTTGGATGTAGCTTTAATGTACAAAATTGCGAAATGGATTCCACGTCTAACCAGAGAGGGCTATCGGTTGCGTCCGGTGGAAGTGATTCGTGAATATGAGAAAACATTGTTGGCGGAATTGGATTTACGACAGGAAATGTCAAATGCGATTCAGTTAAGAGAAAACTTTTTAGACAGCCCAATGTTGTATGTGCCGGAAATGTATAGCGATTTTTGTCATAAGAATGTCATTGTAATGGAACGTATTTACGGCATTCCAATTTCAGATATTCCGGCATTGGAAGCAAACGGTACAGATATGAAACTGTTGGCGGAACGTGGGGTACAGGTCTTTTTTACACAAGTGTTTCGCGACAGTTTTTTCCACGCTGATATGCATCCCGGCAATATTTTTGTCAGCTATCATCACCCGGAATCACCGCAATATATCGGTATTGATTGTGGCATTGTCGGCACGTTGAACAGCGAAGATAAACGCTATTTAGCGGAAAACTTTTTGGCTTTCTTTAATCGCGATTATCGTCGCGTTGCGCAGTTACATATTGATTCCGGTTGGGTGCCGGAAGATACCAATGTAGAAGAGTTCGAACAGGCGTTCAGAATTGTTTGTGAACCGATTTTTTCTAAACCGTTGGCAGAAATTTCATTTGGAAACGTGTTGTTAAATCTATTTAATACTGCGCGTCGTTTTCAAATGCAGGTGCAGCCGCAGTTGGTCTTACTCCAGAAAACATTGCTTTATATCGAAGGATTGGGTAGACAGCTATATCCGCAATTGGATTTATGGCAAACGGCTAAACCGTTTTTGCAGGATTGGCTGAATGAGCAGATTAGCGTCAAGAAAATGTATCGTGATTTTCAATCACATTTGCCTTTTTTGCGTGAGCATTTTGCCTCTTTTCCACAGACATTGCATCAGGCATTGTTGGAACAGAAACAAATTCGTCGGCAATTAACTTTGATTCAGCAGCAGTTAAAGCAGCAACAACGAAAAAATACCCAACGTGTGTATGGTTTTATTAGTGCGAGTTTGCTATTCTTTGGCAGCTTATTCAGCTTTCAATTTTTACCGCTGAATATTGCTGTTGGGCTGTTGTTATTAGGCGTTGTGCTATTATTAATAATAACTTTAAAACGGTAAAGTTGCATTGTTGCAGCGTAAAAGCAGCAGTATAATTTAATCAACATTTTATTTTGACTAGAGGTACATTATGGGTGGAATCAGTATTTGGCAATTATTAATTATTGTATTAATCGTTGTATTGCTTTTTGGAACAAAAAAATTAAAAACATTAGGTTCTGATCTTGGCGAATCTGTTAAAGGTTTTAAAAAGGCAATGAGTGAAGAGGGGGAAAAAGATGCCGAATTTAAGAAATCTATCGAATCTCAATCCTCAAATTCAAACACACAAACTGACACAAAAACTAAAGATAAAGAGCAGGCATAACTGTGTTTGATATCGGTTTTTCTGAACTTGTTCTGATTTTTGTCATCGGTTTAGTGGTTTTAGGTCCGCAGCGTCTGCCGGTGGCAATTCGTACCGTTGTTAGTTGGATACGCACTTTGCGTAATCTCGCTAACAATGTGCAAAGCGAATTGGCACAGGAGCTTGAATTGCAAGAGTTGCAAGAGAGCATCAAAAAAGCGGAGCATCTCAATTTATCAGCACTTTCTCCTGAATTAAGCAAAACGGTTGAAGAGCTTAAAGCCTCTGCACAAAAAATGCAACAGCAGTTGGATCAACAAACCCAAGCAGCGAACAATGCTGTGAGCGAGTTGAAATCTTCATTGGAACAGCAGACCAAAATGGATGCGCAGGGTGAAGAGCAGTCCATCACCACTGATAAAGCTGAGGAACAGCAACTGCTTGCTGCCGATGAACAAGCAGAATTGGCTGAAGCAGATGAAGAAAAATTAATTCTTGAACAGCATCAGGATGAGTTGGCAAGTTATGATCCGTTAGCGGATGTGCCGGCGGAAAAAATAACCGATCCGGCTAAAAAATCTTAAATTATCGCTATTTAGCAAAGGAAAGTTATGGCTAGCGTAGATGAATCTCAACCGCTGATTACCCATCTTATTGAGTTACGCAATCGCATTTTGAAAAGTTTTATCTGTGTGTTGGTTGTGTTTCTTGCATTGGTTTATTTTGCAAATGATATTTATCATATTATTTCAGCTCCGTTAATTAATGAGCTTCCACAAAATTCAACGATGATTGCAACCAATATTGTTGCACCTTTTTTTACACCAATTAAATTAACTGCTATTACGGCAATATTTTTGTCCGTACCTTATATTTTGTATCAAGTGTGGGCATTTATTGCTCCGGCATTGTATAAACACGAAAAACGGTTAATTTATCCTCTGTTAGTTTCTAGTACATTGCTGTTTTATGTTGGTGTGGCGTTTGCTTATTATGTGGTTTTCCCCTTAGTATTTGCATTTTTAACCAAAACAGCGCCTGAAAGTGTAGCAATAGCAACAGATATCAGTAGTTATCTTGATTTTGTGTTAACTCTGTTTTTAGCTTTTGGCATCTGTTTTGAAGTGCCGGTTGCAATTATTCTTCTCTGCTGGAGTGGTGTGGTCAGCATTGAAGATCTAAAACAGAAGCGACCTTATATTTTAGTAGGTGCATTCGTTATTGGAATGTTACTGACACCGCCTGATATTTTTTCACAAACATTACTTGCTGTTCCAATGTACTTATTATTTGAAATAGGTGTATTATTTGCCCGTTTTTATCAGCCAAAATCAAATTAAATTAATAGAGCGGTTTAAATTTTAAGTATGAAAAATAACCTTATAAAAATTTGAGACAATTATTTAACTTTTAGATCAAATACCAATCAAGTGTTAACGAATACCGCAACTCATATTCAACGTACATATAAATTTGTTATACCGAGCCTCAAAGGTTCGGTTTTTTTATAATAATATTACTATGAATAAAAATTCACTTAACATTAATATTTTGTTAATAATTTAGGTACTTTTATTTTTTGTAAAAGTAGGTATACTATACCACTTTAAAAGTATCAACTTTATGGGGGTTTTTATGAAATTATTAAATAAATCTATTCTGTTTGGTTTATCATTTATTTTAGCGGCTTGTAACTCTAGTGGGGGGAATTCTTCGCAAAAAGATAATGCTGTTGTAATTAATCCTGTTCAAGATGAGCAACAAGACGGTATTAATTCTTCTACAGAAAATAATACTAGTCATAATAAATCTTCAAAAGAAGATAAACAATCAGTAGAAAATAAACAAGAGAAAAAAGAGCCTTCATTTAAGCCATCGAAATGATCTGA
>NZ_JPXY01000045.1:0-5433 GCF_000771895.1 Gallibacterium genomosp. 2 | reverse complement strand
GCACTTTGGCAAAATGGGCAGTTTTTTACTCATATTTCAAAAAGAGGGCTTAAAGCCTTGTACTATAAGGCTTTAAGCCACTTTTTAGCAACAATTTTGTCTACTATGCCCACAAATTTCAATAAGCTTAAACTTGCCAGAATAGAAATAGATTTTAGGCAGAAAGTTATCATTTTTCGAGCATAGCAAGGAGAAGTCTTTTTACTGTTCCAAGATCTACAGTAATGAGAATTGACAAATACACTATTTTCTTAGCTCTCCAAACCCACTTTTCTCATTCGAAATAGTTGGACAAAAAACAAAAACCCCGATCAACTGATCGGGGTTTCACAACTAACAAATTAAATTAGAAATAAACACGGAAACCAACGCCGATTTTGTTATCTCTGTCTTTGTTATTGTCTTGATCTTTATATTGGAATGTACCAGCTTCTAAGTAAGTTACAACTTGTTTAGTAAACCAGTAGTCAGTACCTAGGATAAAGCCGTTCATAGTTACTTTATCATCACCACTGTTTGGAGTTGCTTTCTTGTATTGGTATTCACCATATACTTTCGCATTTTCTAAGTAGTTATATTTAGCACCAACTTCCAATGCTTTAACTTTATGAGCATTAATGCCAACTTCAGTTGTACCAAATTCTAAATTGTTAGTGCCATTAGTAGTGTGTTCTTCAGACCAGTCAACTGCTAATGCAAACGGACCAGTTGCTAATTCAGCACCAACAACATAAGCGCTTTCATTGTAATCTTTTACATTTCTTTCAAATTTCTTAACTTTAGTGTAACCACCGTTAACAGTTAAAGTAGTATCATTGGCAACTTCAGCAGTATAGAATAATGCTGCACCCCAACCTTTACCATTTTGTTCTGTGTCAGAATCTTTTTTCGCATCACCGAAGAAATAATCTGCACCGAAGCTAAAGCCATTCCATTCTACGCTGCGGAATTTAGCCGCTTTATCATCGTGGTTGTGAGTCATTTTCACATCACCTAAATCATAGGTATAGTCAGAAATACCTAAATCATCTTGGTTGGTATTTTGTTTACCGAAAGTTAATGTACCCACTTGATCATAAGCAAATCCTGCATATACATCATGAGCTTCAATTTTATTGAAATCTTCTTTTGCTTCTTTAGTTACTTCATCTCTTGATGAGAAACGTAATTGAGTAGCGGCTAATGCACTGAAGCCATTACCTAAATCTTGAGATGCTTTGATGTCAATGCGTGAACCTGGGTTTTTAAGATCAATACGTTCATTAGAATCTTTTGTTAATTTAACACGGAATTGTCCGCCAACTTCAACTTTAGTACCGTCTTGATTATAAACTACAGCTGCATTTGCTGAAGTTGCTGCTACTGCTACTGCAAGTGCGATTAATGTTTTTTTCATAATTAATACCTCTATAAAAATTTTTTAAGTTACTGTGAACTTTTTAAGAAAATGTAAGTCTAATCGACCTCATTTCGGGGCAAATCCTACGCCAACTTGGGTAGTTGATCAACCTTTATTTATTTTTTAGCCTAAAAAACAGTCAAAAGAACACTTTTTTTGCATAAAAAAAACACAAAACACTCCAAATGATGTTTTTTTAGACAAATTTTTAAACTATTTTTCCTAAATTTGTTTAATCTTCTCTTGCAACTTGACTGACCAATCTACGAGGGTGTAGCACATTATTAACTATCTCCGCTACCCCAATAAAATGTGCATTTTCATCATAAATTCGGTAGTGCATTGTGGCTAATGGTTGCGTCAATTTGATACGTTGCCCAAATATTAATTTTTCAGCCTGTTGCAAGGGTAATATCAATTTGGGCAAGCTCGCAACCGCCGTATCTATTGGCAATAATAATCTATCTAAAGCGGTAAAATCGTGACTTTGCGCTAATTCTGCCAACTGTTCCATTGTTACCATTGCTTCATAAGGATAATTCGCTACTTTGGTACGTCGCAACATTGTAACGTGTGCACCGCAACCAAGATATTCACCGAGATCATCAATCAATGTTCGGATATAAGTGCCTTTTGAACAATGCACTGATAAAGTGAGATAAGGTTTCTGATATTCAATAAAATCAATTGAGAAAATAGTAATTGGTCGAGCTTGACGCTCAACAGTAATACCTGCACGCGCATATTCATAAAGCGGTTTCCCTTGATATTTTAGTGCAGAAAACATTGTTGGCACTTGTTGTAACTTACCAGTAAAATGAGGCAATGCTGATTTAATTTGTTCTAAGTCCACATTAATTGCTTTGCGTTCCACCACAGTGCCTTCTGCATCGGAAGTATCTGTGCGTTCACCTAGTTTTGCTGTAACCAAATAACATTTATCGGCATCAAGCAAATGTTGCGAAAATTTGGTCGCTTCGCCAAAACAAATAGGTAACATTCCTGTCGCCAACGGATCCAATGCCCCTGTATGACCAGCTTTATTTGCTTGAAAATAACGCTTTACTTGTTGCATTACTCCATTTGAACTGTTGCCTTGCGGTTTATCCAACAGAATAATACCGTGTAAATCTCGTCCTTTTTTCTTTACCACCATTACTCCTGATCTTCGTGATGTTTTGCTTTATCCCGATTAATCACTTCTGTCACTAGATTAGACATTTTCATTCCTTCAACCAGCGAATTATCGTAAACAAAACGTAATTCCGGCACAATACGTAAACGCATTGCTTTACCCAATAACGAACGGATATAAGGTGAGGCATTATGTAATCCCTCCATTCCCTGTTCTATCTGTTGTTCATCCTCATCAAAAAGAAAAGTAACAAAAATTTTAGCATAAGCTAAATCTTTCGATACTTCTACATCAGAAACAGTTACCATACCAATTCGAGGATCTTTGACTTCACGTTGCAAAATAACTGCAATCTCTTTTTTAATTTCTTGTGCAACTCGTTGTGCACGGCTGAATTCTCTTGCCATAATTGCCTCCTTAATAAAAAAGCGGCAATAATTACCGCCTTAAAAATTTATTCCATTAAGTGATTCTGAGTTTATCTTTTCAAAGTGAATGCCGACATTTACCGCCACTCACTTTCCTATTATTGATAATGCTCAGCTATTATTCAATTGAGCGTTTTACTTCAACAGTTTCAAATACTTCTATTTGGTCTCCGACACGAACATCGTTATAGTTCTTCACGCCGATACCACATTCCATACCATTACGCACTTCATTCACATCATCTTTAAAGCGTCGCAATGATTCAAGTTCTCCCTCATAAATCACCACATTATCACGTAACACACGGATTGGATTATGACGTTTAACTACCCCTTCAATTACCATACAACCGGCAATTGCACCAAATTTCGGTGAACGGAACACATCACGTACTTCTGCGAGACCGATAATTTCCTGTTTAAATTCAGGTTGAAGCATACCGCTTAATGCCGCTTTGATTTCATTGATCAAATCATAAATAACGGAGTAATAACGAAGATCAAGATTCTCCGCTTCAACCACTTTACGTGCTGAGGCATCGGCACGTACATTGAAACCAACAATGATAGCATTAGAAGCCGCAGCTAAAGTCGCATCGGTTTCGGTAATTCCACCTACACCTGAACCAACAATTTTTACTTTCACTTCATCAGTTGAAAGCTCTAACAATGCTTGACAGATAGCCTCTACCGAACCTTGAACGTCCGCTTTAACGATAATATTCAATTCTGAAACATCGCCCTCAGTCATACTGCTGAACATATTTTCAAGTTTCGCTTTTTGTTGACGAGCCAATTTCACTTCACGGAATTTACCTTGACGATATAATGCGACTTCACGAGCTTTTTTCTCATCACGAACAACCGTCATTTCATCCCCAGCTGAAGGCACGCCGGAAAGCCCTAAAATCTCTACCGGAATAGATGGACCGGCACTTTTTACTTCTTTACCGATTTCATTACGCATTGCACGCACACGACCGTACTCTAATCCGCACAGTACAGTATCGCCACGGTTTAATGTGCCAGATTGCACCAATACTGTTGCCACTGGACCTCGACCTTTATCAAGGTAAGACTCAATAACAACTCCTGTTGCCATACCATCTTTGACCGCTTTCAACTCAAGCACTTCAGCTTGTAACAAAATAGCATCTAATAGCTCATCAATTCCAATGCCTTTCTTTGCCGAAACATTAACAAATTGAGTATCGCCACCCCAATCTTCTGAAATAACACCATATTGTGAAAGTTCAGTTTTCACTCGATCTGGATCAGCTTCAGGCTTATCAATTTTGTTTACTGCCACTACTAATGGCACATTTGCCGCTTTAGCGTGTTGAATTGCTTCAATAGTTTGTGGCATTACACCATCATCCGCTGCTACAACTAACACAACAATATCAGTAGCTTGCGCACCACGAGCTCGCATAGAAGTAAATGCAGCGTGTCCTGGAGTATCTAAGAAGGTAATATCTCCGTTTGGTGTATGCACGTGATAAGCACCGATATGTTGGGTAATTCCTCCTGCCTCGCCTGCAGCCACTTTCGCTTTACGAATATAGTCAAGCAATGAAGTTTTACCGTGGTCAACGTGTCCCATTATGGTTACTACTGGCGCACGTGGTTCTGCTTCCGCATTCATATCACGGTCACTTAATATCGCTTCTTCCAATTCGTTTTCACGACGTAACACCACTTTATGTCCCATTTCTTCAGCAACTAATTGTGCTGTTTCTTGGTCGATAACTTGGTTAATGGTTGCCATTGCCCCCATTTTCATCATCGTTTTGATTACTTCGGTCGCCTTCACTGCCATTTTATTCGCTAATTCACCGACAGTAATGGTTTCACCAATCACGACATCACGAGTAACAGGTTGTGCCGGTTTAGTAAAACCTTGTTGCAATGCACTCTTACGATTAGATTTCTTACCTTTCGCATTTTGTTGCTGATTATTACGGCGATTGGCTTCACGTTCGTTTTTAGAAGACTCCTCGTCACGATTGTTTTTCTTCGCTTTCGCTACTTTCTTACCACGACCACGATTTTCATTGCGGCGCTCTTCTTCATTTTCAGCCTCACGAGCATAAGAAGAGGTTAAGTGATAATCGGAATAGTCATCCACATCATCATCGCTAAAATTGTCATCTTCAAAATCAGCATAGCGTTTGGCATCTTCTGCCGCTTTGCGAGCTTGCTCTTCCGCTTTTTGGCGTGCGGCTTCTTCTGCTCTACGACGAAATTCCTCTTCTTCCGCTTTGCGTTTCTGTTTATTTTCGTCTTTTACAGCGGTTTTCTTGGTTGTCTCAGCTTTTGTAGCATCTGCCACTTTCACCTGTTCAGCTTCTTTTTTCGCCTGCTCTTGCGCCTCTTTTTGCGCTTTGGCTTCCGCCTCTTTTTGTGCTTTAGCTTCCGCCTCTTTTTGTGCTTTGGCTTCCGCTTCTTTTTGCGCTTTGGCTTCCGCCTCT
>NZ_JPXY01000044.1:0-22712 GCF_000771895.1 Gallibacterium genomosp. 2 | reverse complement strand
TTTGTCCTATATGCCTAGAAATAGTTAGTTAAGATTGAGTGTATGTGATTGATAAATATTAACTTTTAATGGCACGCCCTATTGGATTCGAACCAATGACCTACGGCTTAGAAGGCCGTTGCTCTATCCAGCTGAGCTAAGGGCGCATAGGATAAAAAGGTGGAAATAAAAGATAAAAAAATGGTCGGCGAGATAGGATTTGAACCTACGACCCACTGGTCCCAAACCAGTTGCGCTACCAAACTGCGCTACTCGCCGACGTGTGAGGTGCATTATAATTTTTATTTCTGTTGCGTCAATCATTTTTTTTAAATTTAAAAATAAACGCTTAAAATTAATCCATACTCTTATCAAACAAGCTTTTTTTTGCGAAAATTAGCGTTCATGCAAACACATTATGGAGAAAACAATGTCCGCTCAAATCATTTCCGGTAAGGATTTAGCAAAATCTATTAAGAGTGACCTTCATCAAAAAATTCAAACTATCATTGATCAAGGGCTGCGTTCCCCAGGACTAGCAGTAATTTTAGTAGGAGAAAATCCCGCATCACAAATTTATGTCGATAATAAGAAAAAAAGTTGTCTAGAAGTGGGGATTCAATCAAAATCATATAATTTATCAGACACTATTTCTGAACAGGAACTGCTCTCATTAATTGATGAATTGAATCAGGACGATACTATTGACGGCATTTTAGTTCAATTACCTTTGCCAAAACATATCAGTAGCGTAAAAGTTATCGAACGTATTTCTCCATCAAAAGATGTGGACGGTTTTCATCCTTATAATGTAGGGCGTTTATGCCAACGCATTCCAACATTACGTGCTTGCACACCTTACGGCATTATGAAACTGCTCGAAGCCACCGGTGTTGATCTACACGGACAACACGCTGTTATTATTGGTGCCTCCAATATTGTCGGTCGCCCAATGGCAATGGAATTACTGCTTGCAGGTGCAACTGTGACCGTAACGCACCGCTTTACGAAAAACTTGCAGGAATTGGTTGCTCAAGCGGATATTTTGATTGTTGCTGTCGGTAAACCACATTTAATACCAGGCGAATGGGTAAAGCCCGGAGCAATAGTAATTGATGTCGGTATTAACCGAGTTGCCGATAAGAAAGTTATCGGTGATATCGGATTTGAAGCTGCACAACAACGAGCAAGTTTTATTACACCGGTTCCGGGCGGAGTCGGTCCTATGACAGTTGCAATGTTGATGGTTAATACGCTCTCAGCCTATAAAAATCATCTCAATATCGCTGATTAAGTTCATAATTCAATCAACATTCCTATAGCACTCAAGCCCTGTTAATACAGGGCTTAGTTAGCACTTAATCAGTGATTTTTTCTATCTTTCAATTTGCGCTGCAACATACTGCAATTATAGAAAAGCACACTATTTTTTTATTTTTCGATACAACTCACAAATTTGCACTAAATTTAACGCAATATATATCACAAATTTGCTAGCATAATGTGCAGCAACTCAGTAAAATGCGTGCTTTTTAAAATATGGCAACTGTGAAGCACCAATTTATTGCTAATGCCACAATGTGTAATAACGAGGCAATTTATGACTACTGAAAAAACCAATTTACTGAATTTAACCCGTCAAGAAATGCGACATTTTTTGGCGGATCTTGGCGAAAAACCTTTCCGAGCCGATCAGATTATGAAATGGATCTACCATTACGGCGAAGATAATTTCGATAATATGACGAATATTAATAAGGTTTTGCGTGAAAAACTAAAACAGGTTGCAGAAATTAAAGCACCTGAAATTGCGGTTGAACAACGTTCTTTCGACGGTACCATAAAGTGGGCGATGCAGGTTGGTGATCAACAAATCGAGAGTGTTTATATTCCGGAGGCGGATCGTGCCACACTTTGCGTATCTTCCCAAGTCGGCTGTGCTTTAGCTTGTACGTTCTGTTCAACAGCACAACAAGGTTTTAATCGTAATTTGACCGTTTCTGAAATTATTGGTCAGGTTTGGCGTGCGTCCAAAGTAATTGGTGCTTTCGGTGAAACAAAAGTTAGACCGATTACTAATGTGGTGATGATGGGGATGGGCGAACCTTTGTTAAACGTAAGCAATGTAGTACCAGCAATGGAGATTATGTTAGATGATTTTGGTTATGGTTTATCCAAGCGCCGAGTGACTTTATCAACCTCCGGTGTTGTACCAGCACTTGATAAACTGGGTGAAATGATCGATGTTGCTTTAGCAATTTCATTACACGCACCCAATGATGAGTTGCGCAATGAGATTGTGCCTTTAAATAAAAAATATAATATTGAAATGTTAATTGATTCCGTAAATCGTTATCTAAAAATTTCCAATGCGAACCACGGTAAGGTAACTATTGAATATGTTATGCTCGATCACGTTAATGATGAAGTCGAACACGCACATCAATTAGCTCAAGTATTAAAGCATACGCCTTGTAAAATCAATCTTATTCCTTGGAATCCGTTCCCAGAAGCACCTTATAACAAGAGTTCTAATACGCGTATCGATCGCTTCCAAAAAACATTAATGGAATATGGATTTACCGTTATTGTACGAAAAACTCGTGGCGATGATATTGATGCGGCTTGTGGACAACTTGCCGGAGATGTAATTGATCGTACAAAACGTACTGCACAAAAACGAGCTTTTGGTAAAAATATTGAAATAACGCAATCTTAATGCTAGTAAGTGAGGAAATTATGAAAAATATAATGATGAAACTGAAATTTTTTATTCTATTTTCCTCACTACTTTCACTTTTTGCTTGTAGTCATTCTACTATAAATAAATCTCCTACTTCTAATAATGCCGCTGCGGCAAAAACTCGTGTTGAATTAGGGTTAGCTTATTTATCACACGGCAATCCTACATTAGCAAAAGCTAATTTAGATAAAGCACTACAACATACTCCAAATGATTACTTGCCTTATCTTGGTTTAGCCTATTTTTATCAACATACCCAACAACTCGAACTTGCTGGAGAATATTATCAAAAAGCACTCACTCTTTCTCCTAAGAATGGCGATGTATTGAATAACTATGCTACTTACCTCTGCTCTCAACGACAATTTAATGCGGCATTTAATTTTTTTGAACAAGCATTAAAAAGTAAATCTTATTATCATTTTGCTGATACTTATGAAAATATTGCTATTTGTGCCGTTTTAGCTAACGATCAAAACAAAATTGAACAAGCTTTAACCCAATTGGAGAAATATTCTGTAGATAAAGCGAAAAATTTACGGCAACGTTTACATAAATAACGGCAAAATCACCTTGATTGAGATTATTCTTATTTTTCTCTTGCCTGCCAATCTGTATAATAGCTAAATAATTTTTCTTTATAGCCACCAGCGTATTCTTACAATCCGCTACAGCTATTCATCACAATAAGTAATAAACGATTATGGATCAGGAACAACTTGCAACTAATGTCGATTTAGGACAACAACTGCGTAATGCTCGTGAGCAACTTGGATTAACAATTGAACAGGTTGCTGAACAGACCAATTTACGCCCGGCAATCTTAAAACAATTCGAGGAAAACCAATTTGTTTTAAAAGATATTCCGGCAACTTTTGCACGCGGATACTTGCGTAATTACTTAAAATTTCTACATTTGCCGGCAACTTTATTAACCGACAATCTCACCTTTGGTGCAGAAGTAAAAAATGATTTAAATAAAAATCATCGCACTAAAAATTCTGTTAATCGCTATGTTTCTCATCACCATTGGTTACGACCATTAAGCTGGATTGTGCTGATTATTATCATCGGTATGACGGTTTTATGGTGGTGGCAAGATCATCAACGCTCTGCTAACGAACGTGAAAATTTTGTTGAAGAACATTCCATAACGGAGCAAAGTGCAACAGACAATGCGCCAATCGACACTGCGGTTGTAACGAATTCCGATGCTGTTGCGCCAAGTGAAAACGGCAACAATACAGAAACTGCAGTAACCGATAATAACGGAAATACTGAAACCACAAACAACGTTGGCAACACTCAAACTGAAACTGCCGAAACCGCAACGGTAGTGAATGATGAAGGCACAACCGTTGCCACTAATGACACCGGAAGCAACAGTAATAGTGGTAATAACAGTGCTGATAAAAACGGTGAAACTTATCCTAATACTTCAACCGAAGCTTTAGCCACAGAAATGAATAAAATTGATGGCAATAACAGTACTAGCGAAAATGGAACCGCCACCAATCCGGTGACAGACGTTATCCCAAACAATTTAAAAATTGAAATTACCGGCGAAAGTTGTTGGCTTAGTGTAAAAGATGCTAACCGTAAAACATTGGCGGAACGTGAATACCGTCGTGGTGAAATATTGGATTTAACTGGTGATGCGCCTTATTCTTTAATTATTGGTGCACCGCAAAATGTAAAAATCAGTTATCAAGGTCAGGATGTACCGTTAAAAATTGATGGTCGTGTAGCAAAATTAACGCTACCGGCTCAACAGTAATTATCATTAATTTTGAAGAAAAATATGTTAAAACAATCTCCTATTCAACGTAGAAAATCTACTCGTATTTATGTCGGCAATGTGCCTATCGGTGACGGTGCGCCTATTGCCGTTCAGTCAATGACTAACACAAGAACCACCGATGTGGAAGCGACTGTTGCTCAAATCAAAGCATTGGAACGTGTCGGCGCTGATATTGTGCGTGTTTCGGTGCCGACAATGGATGCGGCGGAAGCATTTAAGCTAATTAAACAACAGGTCAAAGTGCCGCTTGTTGCCGATATTCACTTTGATTATCGTATTGCCTTGAAGGTTGCCGAATATGGTGTTGACTGTTTAAGAATCAATCCGGGCAATATCGGCAGGGAAGATCGTATCCGTGCGGTTGTCGATTGTGCCAGAGATAAAAATATTCCAATTCGTATCGGCGTTAATGCCGGTTCATTGGAAAAAGATCTGCAAGAAAAATATGGTGAACCGACACCGCAAGCGTTATTGGAATCAGCGTTGCGACACGTTGATATTCTTGATCGCCTTAATTTCGATCAGTTTAAAGTCAGCGTTAAAGCCTCTGATGTTTTCCTTGCGGTGGATGCTTATCGATTATTGGCGAAACAAATTAAACAACCTCTTCATCTCGGTATTACTGAAGCCGGCGGCGCACGTTCCGGTTCTGTGAAAAGTGCTATCGGGCTAGGTATGTTGTTGGCTGAAGGTATCGGTGATACTTTACGCGTTTCCTTAGCTGCCGATCCGGTGGAAGAGATCAAAGTCGGTTTTGATATTTTAAAATCATTGCGTATCCGTTCGCGCGGTATTAATTTTATCGCTTGTCCAACCTGTTCCCGTCAGGAATTTGACGTTATCGCAACCGTTAATGCCTTGGAACAGCGTTTGGAAGATATTATCACACCAATGGATGTTTCCATTATCGGCTGTGTGGTGAACGGTCCGGGAGAGGCGTTAGTTTCCGATCTTGGAGTCGCCGGCGGCAACAAAAAAAGTGGTTTCTATATCGCCGGACAACGTCAAAAAGAGCGTTTTGATAATGATCAGCTTATCGATCAGCTCGAAGCGCAAATTCGTGCCCGAGTAAGTGCATTAGATCCAAATAATCAAATTAAAGTAGAACAAATTTAATCATAAAAATAGGAATTTAACGTGGCAAAAACTATTCAAGCTATTCGAGGAATGAACGACTATCTGCCTAGCGATACACCGTTATGGCAATGGGTAGAAGGTAAAATTAAACAACGTTTAAGCAGTTATGGCTATTCTGAAATTCGTATGCCGATTGTTGAATCAACCCCGCTTTTCGCGCGTGCTATCGGTGAAGTAACCGATGTGGTTGAAAAAGAGATGTTCACCTTTAATGATCGTGACGATGAAAGTTTAACATTGCGTCCAGAAGGTACTGCCGGCTGTGTGCGTGCCGGTATTGAACACGGTTTGCTTTATAATCAAGAACAACGTTTATGGTATATCGGACCTATGTTCCGTTATGAACGTCCGCAAAAAGGGCGTTATCGTCAATTCCATCAATGCGGTGTTGAAGTATTCGGGATCGCAAATCCATTAATCGATGCGGAATTAATTATTATGACCGCCAAATTATGGCAGGATTTAGGTATCGCTGATCACGTCCAATTACAGCTTAACTCTATCGGTTCATTAGAAGCACGTAAAAACTATCGTGCCGCTTTGGTTGAATATCTGCAAGATTACGTGGATCAGTTGGATGAAGACAGTAAACGTCGTTTAACCACTAATCCATTGCGAATTTTGGACAGTAAAGATGAACGTGTACAACAAATTTTAAATAATGCACCGAAATTGCACGACTATTTGGATGAAGATTCCCGTCAACATTTTGCGACACTTTGTTCGATTTTAGAACAATATGGCATTCGTTATGAAATTAACCAGAAATTAGTTCGTGGTTTAGATTACTACAATAAGACCGTCTTTGAATGGGTAACTACGGCGTTAGGTGCACAAGGCACGGTCTGTGGCGGCGGACGCTATGATGGCTTAGTGGAACAACTTGGCGGACACGCTACGCCGGCGGTCGGTTTTGCAATGGGCTTGGAACGTTTAGTGCTGTTGATTCAGGAGGTTGTTGAAAATCCACCGATTAATCCTAATGTTGATATTTATGTGATTCATCAAGGAGATAATACAACTCTGCCGGTGTTGCAATTAGCCTCTCAACTGCGTTCGGCATTACCGCAAATTAAAGTAATGTTGCATTGCAGCGGCGGTAACTTTAAAAAACAATTTAAACGTGCAGACAAGCTCGGTGCAAAATTTGCATTAATTCTCGGTGAAGATGAAGTGGCACAACAACAGGTTGTGATTAAAGATCTATTAAGTGGAGAACAGCAAATTACATTAGCAAATACCGATGCTATCGACTATTTAACCCCATTTTACACATCTCGCTAAGGAGGCAACATAATGGCTTATACAACCAGTGATGAACAACTGCAAATTGAAGAAATCAAACAGTGGTGGAAAGAGAACGGCAAAGTTATTATTGCCGCTATTATTTTAGCTATTATCGGTGTATTCGGGTGGCGTTATTGGCAGGGTTACCAGCAGAGTAAAATTCATCAATCTTCTGCGGAATTTTCTCAAATAATGAAGGCTACCGAACAATCTGATACTGGGAAGGCAAATGCCCAATTAACTCAATTTGTTGAAGCTAATCCAAGCAGTGCCTACTCTGCCTTTTTGTTATTAGAACAGGCGAAAAAACAGATTGATGCTAATCAATGGCAACACGCTGCCGATACGCTGCAAAAAGCACTTAACAATGCAAAGGATAGCGCATTGATTTCATTAATCGCACTGCGTTTAGCAAGTGTACAAACACAGTTGAAACAGTTTGAACCGGCATTGGCAACATTAGGCAAAGTAACGGATCAAGCGTGGCAAGGAAGAAAAGCGATGCTTTCAGGTGAAATTTATAATGCAATGGGCAATAAATCGGAGGCAAAAAAATCGTTTGAAGCGGCATTAACCACTGCCAACCCACTTGAAGCGCAATGGCTACAAATCCAAATCAATAATTTGTAATATGCTTTCATCCCCGGCTCATCGTCGGGGATTTTTATCTCTAAAATTTGGGCATAGTAAACAAAATTTGCTATACAGTATTGCCCAATAAAAAAGTTGCCGATAACAGAGGAATCGTTATCGGCAATCAGATTTTCTAACAACAGTTAAATTTGCTGTAAACAGAAAGAATATGCTTATTTAGCTACACACTCTTGTAATAAGACCTTATCTTGGGAAGCCGTTTTACCTAATTGCAACCAAGAATTAACTTTGCTCTGCTGCCAATTTTGAGTATTCAACGCTTCAACACTTAACATATAATATTGATTAGCAAAAACAAAATGATCACCTTGGCTTAGCTGTTTATCCCATTTTAATAATTCCATTTTACCTTGCCAAAAAACGTTTATCTGATCTTGTTGATAACTGATTTTAAGATCTTTACCGTTATCACAACGATAAACTATATCATTGATTCCTTTGATATTTTTCTGTTCTACATTAATAATCTTCAGTTTCACATTATAAACACGTTTCACATTCGGCTGTTTACGAGCATCATTACGAGTTTGATATACAGTCAATGTATATTTACCTGAATACGGCAACACTTGATAAATAGCTGATAAATTAGCTGTCGCTTTAGCGTGGTTAAGTGAAAATTGAATTTGTCGGTCATTATCGATTGTTTCTAAAGTAAGAAGCTGACCTTGTTTTGCATAAAAGCTATAGCGATCTACATCATAGCCTTTAATTGTACCTTTTAATTCGGCGAAATTTTCCCCTTTAGCAAATTGTACGGAAAAATCATTAGTATTTACGGCAGCACCATCATTACTGTTATTAGTAGATTGTGCCGCATTTACACTGCAAGCCTGTGCCAAACCAAGCACGAATAGCACTGTTACTAATTTTAATTTCATATTTGAACTCCCTTTATTTGAAAATTAATAAAAAAGGATAGTGTTTTTTAAATCACTATCCTTTCTAAACCTAAAATAAACGAAATCTGTTTATTAAAGTGCTGATTTTGCTTTTTCAACTAAAGCTGCGAAAGCTACTTTATCGAATACTGCGATATCAGCAAGAATTTTACGATCGATTTCCACAGAAGCTTTTTTCAAACCATTAATAAAACGGCTGTATGATAAACCGTTTTGACGAGCTGCCGCATTGATACGTGCAATCCATAATTGACGGAATTGACGTTTACGTTGACGGCGGTCACGGTAAGCATATTGACCAGCTTTAATTACTGCTTGGAAAGCAACACGATATACACGAGAACGTGCACCATAATAACCTTTAGCTGCCTTAAGAATTTTCTTATGACGAGCTCTTGCAATTACACCACGTTTTACACGGGCCATAGGAATCTCCTTTGTCTATTTGTACTTAAAAAATAACGAAACGTTCGCTAACCCGCGGGTTATGCGTATGGTAAACAAGCTACGACTAAAACCTGGTCTGCTTTCGCAACCATTGATTTATGACGTAAATGGCGTTTACGTTTAGTTGATTTCTTAGTCAAGATATGACGAAGATGAGATTGTTTACGTTTAAAACCGCCAGTTCCAGTTTTTTTGAAACGTTTAGCAGCGCCACGTACTGTTTTAATTTTAGGCATTGTTTAATAACTCCGCATTGTTTACGATTAATCACTAATAATCAGGCGAATAAAAAGCAACGATGTCAAACACCGTTACTTCTCACTACTTGAACTGCACTGATTATTTCTTTTTCGGGGCAAGCACCATCACCATTTGACGACCTTCAATTTTGGACGGTTCAGATTCAACTACAGCTAATTCTGCTAAATCTGCTTTAATACGATCCAACATTTCAATACCAATCTGTTGATGTGCCAATTCACGACCACGGAAACGCAGTGTGATTTTGGTTTTATCCCCATCTTCCAAAAAGCGAATCAGGCTGCGTAGTTTTACCTGATAGTCGCCTTCGTCAGTTCCGGGACGGAACTTAACTTCTTTTACTTGAACAACTTTCTGTTTCTTTTTCTGCTCTTTGGCAGTTTTGCTCTTTTCATAAAGGAATTTACCGTAATTCATAATACGGCAAACCGGAGGTTCGGCATTAGGACTGATCTCAACCAGATCCAAATCGGCCTGTTCAGCCAACTCCAACGCCTGTTGGATAGATACAATCCCCGCCTGCTCACCATCTTGGTCGATCAAACGGACTTCCTTCACACGAATTTCTTCATTAATACGATTCGGGCGATTAGCTGCCGGTGCTTTTTTTACGGTTTTAATAATCTTATTCCTCTATTAATTTAACTTATCTATCTGCAAAATACAGAAACTTAGGTTATTCATCAATTCATTGACAAAAAACGGTGCAAATTCTATAAGATTTCCTCTGTAGTTGCAACAAGCAAGCTCGATTTTCTCATTTTCATTTTTATTATAAGCCAAGCGCATAACGCAAAGCCTGACGCTTAATAAAGCCTGCTCGTTCAGAAGCGAATAACGCAATATTTCGCGCTACTTTAACCGGCAACAACGGCGAGCGAAATGTTTTATAAAAAACATCCATTGTTGATTGCATTAACAAATTGTCTTTATAGCGTTGCTGTTGATAGCGTTGTAAAAATTGCTCTTGCGCTAAGCCTGAATCCCGTTTTAATGCCCATTCAACATTTTCCAATAGGGCTTTCACATCCTTAAAGCCAAGATTTACCCCTTGTCCGGCTAAAGGATGAATACTGTGCGCCGCATCACCGACCAAAATCACACCGTTTTTATAATACTGCTGTGCGTGGCGGCGAGTTAAGGCGAATGAACCCCATTTTTTCACGGTAATTTTGCCTAATCTTGCCGGAAAATATTGCTCAACTTCTGTGGTGAGTTTTTCTGCTGACAAATTTTTTAAAGAGTCAATCCGCTCAGGGGTATCATACCAAACCAAACAGGCTTGTTTACCCAACAACGGCAACAATGCTCGCGGGCCGCTCGGATAAAATTGTTGCCAGGTCATCGACTGCTGTTCGGCTTCGGTATCCACCAAAATCAACATACAGTCCTGTTGATAACGCCAACCGGTAACACCAACACCGGCAATTGTTCGCCATTGGGAAGTTGCACCGTCAGCCGCGATAATATAGGGGCTACAAATCTGTTCACCATTATCTAAAGTAAGATGCCATCTGTTCTGCTGATATTGTTGTGTGCTGACTGTACAACTCACAGCAAAATCAACATTCGGTAATTGTTGAAACCGTTGCCACAGCCCCTCTTGAATTAATTGATTTTCCACCATAAAACCAAGTTGCGACAAATTAATCTCTTTTGCACTAAAAGTGGTGGAAAACCCCTCTATCTCCCACGTGCTTAATTCACTGTAAGGACAAACTCGGCGATCTGCGATATATTGCCACGCATTTAAATGCTGCAATAAGTTAACCGATCCTTGACTAATCGCGGAAATGCGTAAATCGTACTCGCTGTCAGTGCTAAAATGCGGCAATGATGAACGTTCTACCACGAACATTTTCAAGCCCAATTTAGCTAATCCGGCGGCACAAGCCGCACCGACCATTCCACCACCGATAATAATAAAATCGTAATGTTTTGCCTGTTCACCCATTTTGTGTACCCTTTTTCTCATTTTTCTTTTATTTTACTCACAAAAGCCGGTGTTGCCTAAAAGAAAATCACTCACATACCCCAATGAAGTGCTAGAGATTATGTAGATAAATCGGTAGAATAGCCGCCGACTTTTTACACCGCTATATTCAGATAGCACTATTTTTATCGCGGATAAGCAAATTGTACGCTTATCCAATTTAAATCATCCATTAACTTTCAACTGAAATAGAATGACACAAAAACTACATATTAAAACTTGGGGCTGCCAAATGAATGAGTATGACTCAGCCAAAATGGCAGACCTGTTAAACAGCACGCACGGTTTGGAATTGACAGAAAACGCGGAAGAAGCGGATATCTTATTATTAAATACCTGTTCAATCCGTGAAAAAGCACAAGAAAAAGTATTCCATCAATTAGGACGTTGGAAAGATTTGAAAAAACAAAATCCGGATCTGATTATCGGTGTCGGCGGTTGCGTTGCCTCACAGGAGGGCGAGCATATTCGAGATCGTGCGCCTTATGTCGATATTATTTTCGGGCCACAAACGTTGCACCGCCTGCCGGAAATGGTGAATCAAATTCGTGGCGGCAAAAGTGCTGTGGTCGATGTCAGTTTCCCGGAAATCGAAAAATTTGACCGTTTACCTGAACCTCGTGCCGAAGGCCCGACCGCATTTGTTTCCATTATGGAAGGTTGTAATAAATACTGCTCATTCTGCGTTGTGCCTTACACCCGTGGCGAAGAGGTAAGCCGTCCGGTCGACGATGTGTTATTTGAAATCGCACAATTGGCGGAGCAAGGTGTACGCGAAGTGAATCTGTTAGGGCAGAATGTGAATGCTTATCGTGGACCGACCCACGACGGCGGTATTTGTTCATTTGCCGAATTATTGCGTTTAGTGGCGGCAATTGACGGTATTGATCGCTTACGTTTTACCACTTCTCATCCAATCGAATTTACCGATGACATTATTGACGTTTATCGCGATACTCCGGAACTGGTCAGCTTCCTGCATTTACCGGTGCAAAGCGGTTCCGACCGTATTTTATCAATGATGAAACGTAATCACACCGCATTGGAATACAAAGCGATTATTCGTAAACTGCGTGAAGCACGTCCGGATATTCAAATCAGTTCCGATTTTATTGTCGGCTTCCCGGGCGAAACGGCGCAAGATTTTGAACAGACAATGAATCTCATTGCGCAAGTCAATTTTGATATGAGTTTCAGTTTTATCTACTCTGCCCGTCCCGGCACACCGGCAGCAGATATGCCAGACGATGTGAGCGAAGAGGAGAAAAAACAGCGTTTATATCTGTTGCAGGAACGCATTAACCAACAGGCATCGCAATTCAGCCGCCGTATGTTAGGCACTGAACAACGCATTTTGGTGGAGGGTCCGTCCAAAAAAGATATTATGGAATTGACCGGTCGTACCGAAAATAATCGTATTGTTAATTTTGTCGGCTCACCGGATATGATTGGCAAATTTGTTGATGTTAAGATCACCGATGTTTATACCAACTCTTTACGTGGTGAAGTTGTGCGTACCGAAGATGATATGGATCTTCGCGTGCAACACTCACCGCAAGCCGTAATGCAACGTACACGCAAAGAAGATGAACTTGGTGTGGGGCATTATCAAGCCAATTAATCATTTTTCAGCGGGAAAGGTAACGCGCTTTTTACCAGTTGGCTTGTTTTATCAAAAACGCCTAAATGATTGAAACGCCGCTGTTTACAGCGGTAGAATGTACTAATTCGGAAGAGGTATAACCTCTTCCGAATCAAGGCAATCCACAGTGCAATGCTTTATCTGTTGTTCTGTGAATTGAAACATGCTATTTTTAGCCACTGTTTTGCCGAAACGGCATAAAACACTTAGTTTTTATTTTGTTATTAAGGAAAAAAACAATATGGGTATTATCTCTACAGCATATGCTGCCGACGCTGCAGCACAACAGGGCGGCGGCTTACAAATGATCTTTTTATTGGTCATTTTTGGGCTTATTTTCTACTTTATGATTTTCCGTCCGCAATCTAAACGTAATAAACAACATCGTGAATTGATGTCTTCACTTGCGAAAGGTGAAGAAGTTTTAACCAGCGGCGGTTTATTAGGCAAAATCACTAAAGTTTCTGCTGAGAGCGACTATATTGTTATCGCCCTTAACGACACTAACGAAGTTACTATCAAAAAAGATTTTATCGTAGCCGTTCTACCGAAAGGTTCTATCAAATCACTTTAATTTACCTTCCAGACAAGGTTATAACACGCGTTTTTAGCGCGTAGTGTGGGTTACCGGGGCAATCAACAACTGTTTGATTGCCCTGTGTGTTAAACAATTTACAAAGGTTTTTATTGTGTTAAATCGTTTCCCTTTATGGAAGAATCTGATGGTGATCTTCGTTGTCGTCATCGGCATTTTATATGCGCTTCCAAATCTTTACGGTGAAGACCCGGCAGTTCAGGTTTCAGGAACGCGCGGTCAACTTGCCACCGAACAAACCTTATCCGACGTTCGTCAGGTACTTGAACAAAATAAACTTCCTATTAAATCTATCGCCTTAGAAAACGGCTCTATTTTGGCAAAATTTACCAGCACTGATGAGCAGCTTCTCGCCAAAGATAAAATTTTAGAAAAACTGGGCGATAACTATTCCGTTGCATTAAACCTTGCGCCGGCAACGCCGACTTGGTTGACTGATATCGGCGCCGGCCCAATGAAATTAGGCTTGGATTTACGTGGCGGTGTGCGTTTCTTAATGGAAGTTGACTTAAAATCGGTACTGGCTAAACAGCAAGAACAGTTACAAGATTCACTCCGCACCGAATTGCGTAAAGAAAAATTTGTCTATAAAGCAATCCAATCCGGTGAAAACTACTCCACCGTTATCACCCTTGCCGATAATATTTCACCAAGTGATGTGGTGCGTGTATTAAAGCGTAAACACGCTAATTGGGATGTGGTCAGCAATGGGCAAAATGTTACATTAACCCTTTCAGAAAATGAACTGACTCGTTTAAGAAAGAGTGCCGTTGAACAAAATATCACTATTTTACGTAAACGTGTGAATGAACTTGGTGTTGCTGAACCTGTGGTGCAACAGCAGGGAGCAGATCGAATCGTAGTGGAATTACCGGGGGTACAGGATACTGCTCGTGCTAAGGAAATTTTGGGTGCAACTGCAACATTGGAATTCCGTATGGTCAATCAAACCGCCAATCTTGCAGCCGCTGAAAATGGAATGGTGCCGTCCGATTCAGAATTACAACACGACCGTAACGGTACACCGGTTGTTGTTTATCGTAAAACCATTTTAGGTGGTGAGCATATTACCGATGCCAATTCCGGTAATGATGAATATGGTCGTCCTCAAGTAAATATCTCTTTGGACAGCGAAGGCGGAAATATGATGTCGGAAGCGACTAAAACCGCAATCGGTAAACCAATGGCGACTGTTTATAGTGAATATAAAGACAGCGGTAAAAAAGATGAAAACGGTAAAGCAATTTTGACAAAACACGAAGAAGTCATTAACGTTGCTACCATTCAATCTCGTTTAGGCAATACTTTCCGTATTACCGGCATCAACTCCCCTGCCGAAGCGCAAAATCTTTCCGTGTTATTACGCTCAGGTGCATTAATTGCTCCGATTCAGATTGTTGAAGAACGCACTATCGGGCCTTCTCTTGGGGCGCAAAATATCGAACAGGGTATGCAGGCAAGCTTCTGGGGCTTATTGATCGTTGTGCTCTTTATGGCGCTTTACTACCGTAAATTCGGTTTGATCGCTAATTTGGCATTGGTTGCCAACATCGTTATTCTGGTCGGTTTGATGTCATTAATCCCGGGTGCAACATTATCTATGCCGGGGATTGCAGGGATCGTGCTGTCGGTCGGGATGTCGGTCGATGCCAACGTATTGATCTTTGAGCGTATTAAAGAAGAGTTGCGTAACGGCCGTTCGGTACAACAAGCCATTAACGAAGGTTACAGCGGCGCTTTCTCCAGTATTTTCGATGCTAACCTGACAACTATTTTAACGGCTGTCATTCTTTATGCAGTAGGTAGCGGCCCGGTAAAAGGCTTCGCGATTACATTATCTCTTGGTGTTGCCATTTCGATGTTTACTGCCATTACCGGTACTCGTGCGGTGGTGAATTTCCTCTATGGTGGAAAACGAATCAGTAAATTATCGATTTAAGGGAAGCATTATTTATGAAAAATACAGATAATCAAACTGAAACAGTTAACGATATTAAGCTGCCATATAAGCTAATCCACTTTATGCGCTATCGTATGGTGGGCTATGCCCTATCAATTATTGTGGTAGCAATTTCATTATTTTTTATTATCACTAAAGGTTTTAACTGGGGCTTGGACTTTACCGGCGGAACGGTGATCGATACTTCATTCTCACAACCTGCCGACTTGCCGAAAATCCGCTCTATTTTAGCGCAAAATGGTTTGGATAATGCGGTGGTACAAGCATCAGGCGGCGTACGTGATGTAATGGTGCGTGTACCGGCATCTGTCAATGATCCGAATATCGGCACGCACATCAAAACCATTTTAAGTGACAATATTGATAAAGACGTTTCCATTCGCAGTATTGAATTCGTTGGTCCAAATGTGGGTGAAGAGCTAACCACTTCGGCGATTTATGCCACTTTAATCACTTTGGCAATGCTATTGCTGTATGTCGGTTTACGTTTTGAATGGCGTTTAGCTTTAGGGGCAATTCTCTCTTTGGCGCACGATGTGATCGTGACTTTAGGTTTCTTCGCAATGCTACAAGTTGAGATTGATCTAACCTTTGTGGCGGCGATCCTTTCCGTTATCGGTTACTCCTTGAACGATAGTATCGTGGTATTTGACCGTGTACGTGAGAATTTCCGTAAAATTCGCCGTGCCTCTACGGTGGAAATTATCAATATTTCACTGAGTCAGACCTTATCCAGAACATTGATGACCTCTATCACCACATTAATTGTGGTTATCGCATTATTATTATTTGGCGGTCCAACAATCCACAGTTTCTCATTAGCGTTATTGATCGGTATCGGTTTCGGTACTTATTCATCAATTTATATTGCGATTGCACTTGCGCTTAACTTCGGCTTGAAACGTGAACATATGTTGCCGCCGAAAGTGGAAAAAGAGGGCGCGGATCAAGAGTCACTTTTACCATAACAAAAGTTTCTCAACATAAATCAAGTAACATCAGCCGTTTTTACGGCTGATGTTTTATTGAATATCCGCTATAATAACGCCATTCAAGTTGATAAAGGCTTTCTCAAAATGCGTCAAAAAAAGATGATGAAATCACTCGATGCTATCGATATGAAAATTCTTAATGAGTTGCAACATAACGGTAAAATTTCCAATATCGAGCTTTCAAAACGTGTCGGTTTATCGCCGACGCCTTGTCTGGAACGAGTAAAACGCTTAGAAAAACAAAATGTGATTATGGGATACCGGGCTTTACTCAACCCGGAATTATTAGATTCACCGCTGTTAGTAATTGTTGAAATTACTTTGGTTCGCGGTAAACCGGATGTTTTTGAAGAGTTCAATCGTGCGGTGCAGGATTTAGAAGAGATTCAAGAATGTCATTTGGTGTCCGGTGATTTTGATTATTTATTAAAAACCCGTGTTGCCGATATGGCTGCTTATCGTAAACTGCTCGGTACCACGTTGCTCCGTCTTCCGGGAGTAAACGACACTCGCACCTATGTCGTAATGGAAGAGGTGAAACAGACCAATTATTTACTACTCAAATAACTTCCTGCCCTTTAGTTAATGACTAAAGGGCTTTTCTTCTCTTCCCTTGCCTTCTTCGCTTTCCTCGCCTATTATGCCTCGCTTATTTTTGTCATATAACTGTCATATTTCTCCGTTATAGTCATTTCAGAATTTAAACAACCTTTTTAAAACACTATGGAGAAACCTATGAAGTTACGCTATTTACTGACGTTGATGGCATCTGCATTCGCATTAAATTCATTTGCTCAAACCATTTATCCGATTGATCGTGCCACAATGATGGTTGACGGCAAATTTGATTTTAAAGTGGAATTTGACGAAATTGTAAAACCGGAACAGGTAAAAATTACCATTAACGGCAAAGATTTCACTAAAGTATTGGGTAGTAACAACATTGAATTTGTTGAAAAAGAGGATGGCGAGCCAGTTTCTGCAATTTGGTTAAGAAATGTCAGTATTCAAGAACCAGGAAAATATCAAGTTACCGCACAAACAAACGGCAAAAGCAGCAAAGTAAATTGGACAGTTTATCGCACACCTGATATTGCGAAAGCCAAAAATGTCATCTTCTTTTTAGGTGATGGCTTATCCGTGGCACACCGCACCGGTGCACGCATTTTATCTAAAGGTGTAACTGAAGGAAAAGCAAATAGTTTATTAGCTATGGATACGCTGCCGGTAACCGGTTTTATCGGCACATCCAGTACCGATGCCATCACGGCGGACAGTGCCAACACGATGAGCGCCTATATGACCGGGCATAAATCAACCATTAATGCTCTCGGTGTCTATGTCAGCCGCTCTAAAGATAATCTTAATCACCCGAAACAGGAAACACTCGGTGAATTAATTAAACGTAAAACTAATAAAAGTTTAGGTATTGTTTCCGATGCAGAATTGGAAGATGCCACACCGGCAGCCGTTGTTTCTCATACCAGACGACGTGCAGATAAAGATAAAATCGCCGGAATGCTTTATGAAGTCAAACCGGATGTATTGTTAGGCGGTGGTTCTGCTTATTTCCTACCAAAATCAGTACCAGGCTCAAAACGTAAAGATGATATCAATTATATTGAAAAATTTAAGGCGGATGGTTATCAGTTAGTTACAACCAATACCGAATTAACCAATATTGCTAAAGATACTAAGCAGTTATTAGGCTTATTCCATACCGGCAATATGGATACTGTTTTAGATCGCCGTTTTCTAAAAACCGAAGCGACCAAAAAATTCCCGGATCAACCTGATCTCACCACAATGACACAAACGGCATTAGATGTATTATCCCAAAATCCGGACGGTTTTTTCTTAATGGTGGAATCCGCATTAATCGATAAATCTTCTCATCCGCTTGATTGGGAACGTGCTTTGATGAGTACGATTATGTTTGATAAGTCGATTGAAATTGCTAAAAAATTCGCCGAAAAACATCCGGATACATTAATTATTGTCACCGGCGATCATACGCACGGTTTATCGTTAATCGGAACAGTAGACGACAACAAACTGGGTGATGATATGCGAGAAAAAGTCGGCGTTTACGCAGCCGCCGGTTATCCGAATTATGAAGATAAAAACCAAGACGGCTATCCTGATAGATTGGATGTTAGCAAACGTTTAGCGGCATTCTTTAACAATTATCCTGATTATTATGAAACTTTCCGCCCAAAACTTGATGGTCTATTTGTCCCCGCCATTAAAAACGAGAAAGGTGAATATGTCGCTAATGAAGCCTATAAATCGGTACCGGGTGCGGTATTGCGTACCGGCATTCTGCCAAAAAGTGAATCCAACGGCGTACACGCTATTGATGACATCGTCATTCAAGCACAAGGTCCGGGATCAGAGGCGATTAAAGGCTATATGGAAAACTCCGATATTTTCAAAGTTATCGTTGACAGCTTCGCCATTAACGGCAAAGAAAAAGGGAAATAACTTATGCAAATCAATCTTATAGCGAGGTTCGCCTCGCTATTTTTGGCTATTTTACTGTTATCGGGAATATTTTCTCCGGCAATCGCAATAACCCAACTTAGTTTCGATCAGCTTTACGGCAAGATTTCAGCATTGGGAATGGAATTCTCTGATAAGGTGAAAGCATTAAAAGATCAAGAGGTAGAAATGCACGGCTTTATGGCACCACCATTAAAAGCAGATGCGAAATTTTTTGTTCTGACCAAAGCACCGATGGCACTCTGCCCGTTCTGCTCTTCCGATGCGGATTGGCCTGCCGATATTGTAGTGGTTTATCTTGATAAAAAGCAGCCGTTCGTACAAAACAACACGATGATTAAAGTAGAAGGGAAGCTGTCTTACGACTCTTGGACTGATCCGGCAACCGGATTCGTCAGTTTGCTAAGACTCACCAATGCCACTTTCAGTGAATTATAAACAGGAATCGCGTATGACTTTACTTTCTCTCCATAATGTTACCGTCAAAGTTCCCGGTCTTTCTTCGCCAATCCTATCTATTCCACATTTTTATCTACAATCTTCACAACAAATTGCGCTGATGGGGCCTTCCGGTTGCGGTAAAAGTACGTTTTTAAATATCATCTGCGGCTTATTAAAACCGAGTTCCGGCAATATTTTATGGAAGAATCAGGATTTAACGATGCTTTCTACCGCACAATGTGATCATTGGCGTTTTCAAAATATCGGCATTATTATGCAGGATTTTTATCTTACTAATGGATTAACCGCACTAGATAATGTGCTGTTACCCTCCGCTTTTCGGAATTGGCATATCAAAGCTTCTCTACAACAACGCGCAAAATATTTATTACAGCAATTAAAAATGCCTCATTTCGATACTGATGTAGAACATCTTTCTCGTGGGGAAAAACAACGTGTCGCCATTGCACGCACATTATTGCATCAACCTAAAATTGTTATTGCCGATGAACCGACCGCAAGTCTGGATAAGGAAAACAGTCAAATAATTTCACAATTATTGTGCAATATCAGCACTGAAGAAAACTGTACACTCATTGTTGCCACCCACGATCTCTTTCTCGCTTCACAATTAAAGCGAAAAATTCATTTGGAAAATGGCATTATCGTGTCGGATAACGATAAAGAATAAGGAGTCAATATGTTAATGCTAAAGCTGCTCTTTCTGGATCTGAAAAAAAGCAAATTCGGCAGTTTATTTATTATTTTTTTAATTGCCTGTTCTGTGGCGCTCAGTATTGCTGTTAGTATCAGCGAACGAGCTTTTCGCGAAGGCAGTACCAATGCAGCAGAAAAATTCGATCTTATTATTGGCGCATCAGGCAGTGAAATTCAGTTGGTATTAAGCACTGTTTTTCTGCAACCAACAAAATTAAATTTAATTGATTACGCTATTTTAAATGAAATTAAACAGAACCCGAATACCGCTTGGGCAGCACCATTAACATTTGATATGCCGATTATCGGCACAGATAACACCTTTATCGAAAAAATTTATCCTGAGTTACCGCAACAACAACTATTCCATCAAGATTTTGAAGCGATTGTCGGCGCGGATAGCGGTTTAAAAATCGGTGATAAATTCTCACCGCTTCACACGCGCTTAGGAGAAAACAACCATCACCAACATAATGAAATCAAATATCACGTTATCGGTATTTTACCCAAACAGCATAATATTTGGGACCGAGCTATCTTTGTACCGATTAAAAACATTTGGCAGATTCATCAACATTCCGACATCCCACAAGAGCGTGAACACAAAGCCGTTTCCGCCATTATTGTAAAACCGAAAAGTTTTGCCGGTGCTTATCAATTACGTAGCCAATATAAAACGGAACAGACACAGGCACTCTTCCCTGCTGAAGTATTGGTGAGAGTTCACGCTATTTTAGGTGACAGTAAACAAATTCTGCTTGTAATTTCCATCATCACACAAATTTTGGTTACCTTAGCACTACTAATGACAATCGTACTCTATCTTAGAAGTAAACAGCACCAAATCGCAGCCTGGCGTATTTTCGGCGCACCAAGAACAAAAATTGTTCTGCTTATTTGGTCAACTCTTTTCCTGATCATCACCTGTGCATTAATGCTCGGCACATTGGGCGGCATAGTATTCGCCTACCTCATTGCCCACTACATCAGTCAAAACAGCGACTTTGCCTTACCTGTTCACTTTTCAGAAACTGAAGCCCAATTTCTCGCCGCTAATCTTTTAGTTGCAATGTTAATTGCCCTCATTCCCTCTTTTTTAATCTATCGACAAACACCAATTACGATTCTAAAAAATATTCCTGAACAACATTAAACGTATCGGCACACAACCGATACGTTTTTACTGTTAATTATTTTGTTAATTGATAACTCTGTTCAATTAAAGGGAGCAGTTCCGCCATCTCAATTTTACCTAAATCCACACTCAACCAATGTTGTTTATTCATATGATACGCCGGATAAAATCCCTCAGACTGTCGTAAACCGTCAATCAATTCAGGTGGCAGCTTAAGATTCAGCACATTTTTCATTTCTTTGCCAGACAATCCCAACTTATCCCCCGCTACCGGCATAAACAACGCAAACCATTTTTTATTAGTAAAATGCCGAAACACCGCAAATTCAGGATGCTTATCAAACAAATACTCCGCCTTTGCGGAATAATGTTCATTTAAATAGAGAAAAAGTGTTTTGGGTGAAGTCATGATATTTACCTCTTTAAACATATAAATACACATCAAACAACTTTAATACCGTTATTTTGAAAATAGAATCTTGTTCATCACAATATACTTATTTGTAAGACTTGATTAAATCCTAAGATTGTTTGTCTAACCCCCCTTGAGTTGCTATCATAGCAGCTCAATTTTAGTATTCGTATTTTGTTGAAAACAATGATTAATAAACTCAAAAATATCAAACTGAATCAGCTTCCTTTATCCCATTTTAAACAGGTAGAAATTAAGAAAGAGTATTTACGCTCCAATCTTTACCTTTTTAACCTTGGACTTATTTTATTAACGTTTTTTGGGTTATATTTACTTGTGGCGTGGGCATCTTATCATCCAATGGATAATGCGTGGACTGTCGCCAGTAACCAGACGGCAGTCTATAACAAGGCTGGCGCTTTCGGAGCTTGGATAATTGATGTTCTATTTGCCTTATTTGGTCGGATTGCCAATATTTTGCCTTTTGTCTGTTTTTTAGTTCCTATTTTTCTATTACGTTATCATCCGATTACAGAAATGAAATGGCGTACTTTTTTCCTTCATTTCATCGGTTTTTTACTTTTTTTATGCAGCATCTCAACTTTAGCGGCACTCTATTTGCCTAATAGCAGCAACCATTTAGCCGGTGGCGTCATCGGCACCGTTATTGTTCAGTTTATTGCTAAAACAACCGGCACACTGCTGCTTTCACTTATCGCATTATTGACAACTGCTTTAGGGTTTGTACTTTCTGCCGGCAATGATTTTATTAAAGTATTGCTACGTTTTTACCACTGGTTGATGGCAACAGATGAACAACAAAAAATTGAAGATAACGCTGATACAACCTCAACAGAAAAATCATTAGCGGATTATGAACAGATTGTTTTGCCGATCGCTAATGCTAACCGTACAGAACAACAAGCCAATGAAGAAACGTCATCACCTTATTTCCAACCTCAAGGCGAACAACAGTTAGTTAATCCAACTATTTTCGGTTTAACTCCGCAACAAGATGAGCCAACAACAGAAATTGAAACAGCAACTTCTTTTGCACAACAAGAGTGGCAAAATAGCGCGCCACATACATTAGAAACAGCACAAGCACAAGC
>NZ_JPXY01000043.1:0-23789 GCF_000771895.1 Gallibacterium genomosp. 2 | reverse complement strand
TTCATAACGGATTAACAAAAAAGCGTAAGATTATGTTTATAAAGGATTTTTTAAATAAAAAGAGTTGGTAATGATTAGGGGAAATAATTAAAACCAACACTTTTGTCCATTAGAGGCATAGTTTGCAGAAAAACCAACACTTTTGTCTACTATGCCTTTTTTGTTTTTGGGTAGAAATTATTCTTTAAAGTTTTTCATAAATTGACCGGCTTTTTCCACCATATTTTTTGAACCGATAAAGAGCGGTGTGCGTTCGTGTAATGCGGTCGGTTGAATATCAAGAATACGACGATAGCCGTCAGTTGCCATACCGCCAGCCTGTTCAGCAAGAAATGCCATTGGATTGCCTTCATATAATAGACGAAGTTTGCCGTTTGGATAACGAGTAGTGGTTGGGTAAATGTAAATACCTCCTTTCAACATATTACGGTGGAAATCAGAAACCAATGAGCCGATATAACGTGAAGTATAAGGACGTTTGCTCGCTTCGTCTTCTTCTTGGCAATATTTAATATATTTTTTCACGCCCATTGGGAATTTCAAATAATGCCCTTCGTTAATGGAGTAGCAAGTACCATCTTGTGGAATTTTGATATTTTCGTGGGAAAGAATAAATAGACCGAGAGAAGGATCGTAAGTAAAACCATTTACTCCGTTACCAGTGGTGTAAACTAACATAGTGGATGAACCGTAAACGATATAACCGGCGGCAACTTGGCGATTACCTGGTTGCAGAAAATCTTCTAAGGTAACCGGTTGACCGATTGGTGAAACACGGCGATAGATAGAGAAAATAGTACCAACGGCAACGTTTACATCGATATTAGATGAGCCGTCCAAAGGATCGGTTAAGATAATATATTTTGCATTGCGTGCACGTTCTGTATCGAAAGCAACGATATTTTCTTCTTCTTCCGAACCGAAACCGGCAACTTCATCACGAGAAATAAGTGCTGCTTTCATTTTTTCGTGGGCGAATGCATCAAGTTTCATTTGTGCTTCGCCTTGTACATTTTGAACACCTGAATTTCCGATAATATCATTGGTTAAACCGGCTTTGTTAATATCACGGTGGATAATTTTAGCCACTAAACGAATAGATGAAAGAATACCACTAAGTTCACCTTTAGCATTAGGGTATTCAGCTTGTTTTTCTACAATAAATTGACCTAGAGTTTTCATAATAAACCTTACTTTTAGTATGAGAAGTTATACTGTTAAAGATAACATTTTCTAATAAATGTTATAAAAATTTTTTAAAGTAAAATAAAAAAATGAGAAACAGATCACAAATTTATTTTACCTTTTGATTCAATTAGTTTATTTTCGCAATGAAATATTGAAATTTAATTTTTGGATTAATTGCTTGTAATAACTGTTCTGCCATTGTGCGCTGTTGCATTTTTGTTGGTAATTCAACCATCACTGCTGCTGTAATATCCTGATCTTGATGACCAGATAATCTCACCAAATTTATTGCGACCTGTAATGCCGGTAAACTTGGATTAAAAGCTGCATTTTCTGCATATCGACCGGTTAAAATGGTGTTGTCTTTTAATAAAAGGGCTACACCGCAATAAGCGTGACTATAAGGTGCGTGAGAACGATTTGCTGCCAACAACGCCTGTTGAGATAACGGTTCAAAATTTTCTATTATTAATTTGTTGTTATGTGGATCGAACAGACAAGTTTTTATCTCAAGATCTTTCGGACCAAAAGCATCGGGTAAATATTGATGCAAACGATTATTTTGAGCGTGTGGTAAATGAATATAAAGTTGTTCCGCACTGTTTAATTCATTCATAAATTGGCGACAATGTCCGCAAGGTGTGTAATTTACGGTGACAGCAGTAATGGTGGCTTCGTTATTCATCCAAGCGTGTGAGATTGCACTTTGTTCGGCGTGAATAGTCTGTTGCATACTGCTATCGCAAAACTCCTGATTTGCGCCAAAATAAAGTGCGCCGCTGATGCCGTGTGCCACAGCACCAACATTAAAATTGGAAATAGGAGTAACGGAATAACAAGCCGCGATAGGAAGTAATTGCAATGCCAAATGGTTTACGCTTATTTTAAAGTTTTTGCAGAGATCACTGACGATTTGTGGCGATAATTTTCCAACAAAATGTTGTTGAGAAAGGGCTTGATAAATGTCATTAGCAAGAATTTGATCATCCCACTGTGCGAGCTGCATCTGAATTGCTTTAATTTTTGGATTAGTTGTTGCCATCATAATATCCCTCTTATTTCTGACGTATGACATTATAATAAAACAAATCCTTTTATTCGGTTTAAATAACCTTCATTTTTGTGACGTAGGTAAAATTATTTGCGATAAATATTGTTTTTGAGCTAGTTTTGCTTGGAAAAATCGTGAATTTTGTAGGCGGTCATACCATTATTTTTGAAATCACTTATACTGGCTAACTTTTATGGTTATTGGAGAAGTGGTGTTAATGCATTTTCAGATTGTTGCTCAAACAGAAAATTTTGTAGTTATCAATAAGCCTTGTGGTGTCAGTGTGCATAAAGATGATAATGAACAGGGTTTAACGACACAGCTTGCCGAACAGATTGGTGTGGATCGGGTTTGGTTGATTCATCGCTTGGATAAAAGCACTTCCGGCTTATTATTGTTAGCATTGAATAGACAAGCGGCAGCTGAATTATCAACACAGTTTGCCGCACACCAAGTGCAAAAAATTTATCTGGCATTGGCAACGGAAAAACCGAAGAAAAAACAGGGATTGGTTAAGGGAGATATGGTGCGGAGTCGGCGTGGAATGTGGAAATTAGCACCAACCTATAGTAATCCTGCAATAACACGTTTTTATTCAATCAATTGTGAAAAAGGATTGCGTTTGTTTGTGTTAAAACCGCAAACTGGGAAAACTCATCAGTTGAGAGTCGCGATGAAAAGTTTGGGCAGCCCAATTTTGGGTGATCCTTTATATGGCGATAAATCGCTGACAGATCGATGTTATTTGCACGCAGCAATATTGGCGTTTTCATTTTCCGGAGAACGGTTTTGTTATTCGGTTTTACCACAAGGTGTTTATTTTGAACGAGAGTGTGTAAAAGTACAAATTGAGGCAGCATTACAACAAGAAATGACAGAAATACAACAATAAAACGTGATTTTTTAAGCGGTTAGTATTATCATTACTTCACTTTTAACTATTTCATTTCAGTTTAATTATGACCACATTATTTTTTAGTTTTCGATTTTTTTACTCTTAGTATCTAAGAGGCGATTAGTTTAACTAAAATATTGGCAATTAAACTGACAAGCCTCCTCGGTATGGAGGCTTTTTTTATGACAAATTTTGGACGATTATTGAGTTATTTAAATCACAGAGGAAAGGTATGCAAAACCTAGAACAGATTACAGAGCAAGCCTTAGCGGCGATTACAGCAGCTCAGGACGGAAAGGCATTAGAGGCTATTCGTGTTGAGTATTTCGGAAAAAAAGGACCTTATACATTATTAATGCAGGGGCTTCGTGAACTATCCGCCGAAGAGCGTCCGGCGATGGGGGCGAAAATTAATGAAGCAAAACAGATAGCACAATCCGCATTGAATGCGAAAAAAGCTGAGTTGGAAGAGGCGGAGTTAAATACTAAATTGGCAAAAGAGCGGATTGATGTCACTTTACCGGGACGTAAATTAGAAAATGGTGGGTTTCATCCGGTGACATTAACAATTGAGCGCGTGGTGAAATTTTTCTCTGAACTCGGCTTTGCTGTGGAAACAGGTCCAGAAATTGAGACTGATCATTATAATTTCGATGCGTTGAATATTCCGGCACATCATCCGGCACGTGCTGATCACGATACATTTTGGTTTGATGCGGAACGTTTATTACGTACCCAAACTTCAGGCGTACAGATTCGGACAATGGAAAAACAGCGTCCTCCGATTCGTATTATTGCACCAGGTCGTGTTTATCGTAACGATTATGATCAAACACATACACCAATGTTTCATCAAATCGAATTATTGTTTGTTGATAAAAAGGCTAATTTCACTGAATTAAAAGGCTTGTTACACGATTTCTTGCGAAACTTCTTTGAAGAAGATTTGCAGGTGCGTTTTCGTCCTTCTTATTTCCCATTCACCGAACCTTCTGCGGAAGTGGATGTGATGAGAAAAAATGGAAAATGGTTGGAAGTGTTAGGTTGTGGAATGGTACACCCAAATGTGTTACGCAATGTCGGCATTGATCCGAATGAATATTCCGGTTTTGCGGTTGGTATGGGGGTAGAACGTTTAACAATGTTGCGTTATAACGTGACTGATTTACGCGCTTTCTTCGAAAATGATCTACGTTTTTTAAAACAGTTTAACTAATTTGCAGGGAGATATTTGAAAAAATGAAATTCAATGAATTGTGGTTGAGAGAATGGGTTAATCCTGCGATTAGCACCGAACAGTTATGTGATCAAATCACAATGCTAGGTTTGGAAGTTGATGGCGTTGAACCGGTTGCTGGTGACTTTAGTAACGTGGTGGTTGGTGAAGTGGTTGAATGTGCACAACATCCGGATGCTGATAAACTGCGTGTAACTAAAGTGGATGTCGGTGATGGTGAGCTGTTAGATATTGTCTGTGGTGCGCCAAATTGTCGTAAAGGATTGAAAGTGGCTTGTGCTAAAGTTAGTGCAGTGTTACCGGGTGATTTTAAAATCAAGAAAGCCAAGCTGCGCGGGCAACCTTCGGAAGGAATGTTATGTTCTTATGCCGAGTTAGCCATTTCAACTGACGGCAGCGGTATTATCGAATTACCGGCAGATGCACCGATCGGTATGGATTTGCGTGAATATCTTAACTTAAATGATAAAGCGATTGAGATCAGCTTAACACCGAACCGTGCGGACTGTTTGAGTATCCGTGGAATTGCTCGAGAAGTGGCTGTGGTGAATAAATTAGCGATGAACCAATTGCAGTTTACGCCAGTAAAATCAACCATCAGTGATAAAGTAGCGATTAAATTAAATGCACCTGAGGCTTGCCCACGTTATTTATTGCGTATGGTAAGAAATGTTAATGTGCAAGCATCAACACCGATTTGGATGCAGGAAAAATTACGCCGTTGCGGTATTCGTTCTATCGATCCGGTGGTTGATGTCACCAATTATATTTTGTTGGAGTTAGGTCAACCGATGCACGCATTTGATGCCGATAAGGTGGCACAACCAATCCAAGTCAGAATGGCGAAAACCGGCGAAAAATTAGTATTGTTGGACGGCTCAACAGCAGAGTTAAAAGAGAATACATTGTTAATCACTGATCAAAATGGGCCATTAGCAATGGCTGGAATTTTTGGCGGTGAAGCAAGCGGTGTGAGTGCAAATACAAAAAACGTGATTTTAGAATCTGCCTTTTTTGCTCCGCTGGCTATTACTGGGCGTGCTAGACAGTATGGTTTGCATACAGATTCTTCTCATCGTTTTGAGCGTGGTGTTGATTTTGAGTTACAGCGTTATGCGATGGAGCGTGCTACTGCATTGTTAATTGAAATTTGTGGTGGTGAAGCTGGTGAAATTTGTGAGGTTGTTGATGAAAATGCATTACCAAAATTAAATCCGGTAACATTGCGTCGTGAAAAATTGGATAACTTGCTAGGTCATCATATTGAAACTGAAAGTGTTACTGATATTTTGCAGCGTTTAGGCTTCCAGGTTTCCTATGTAAACGATGTTTGGACTGTGGTACCTACTAGTTGGCGTTTTGATATTGAAATCGAAGAAGATTTAATCGAAGAAGTGGCTCGTATTTACGGTTATAACACCATTCCAAATAATGCGCCGTTAGCTCATTTGATGATGCGTGAACATAAAGAGTCTGATGTTTCATTAAGCCGTATTAAAACAGCGTTTGTCGAACACGATTATCAAGAAGCGATTACTTATAGTTTCGTTGATCCGAAAGTGCAGCGTTTATTGCACCCTGAACAAGAAGCGTTAATTCTGCCAAATCCGATCTCTGTTGAGATGTCAGCAATGCGTGTTTCTTTATTGAGTGGACTGCTTGGTGCGGTGGTATATAACCAAAATCGTCAACAATCTCGTGTTCGTCTATTTGAAAGCGGTTTGCGTTTTGTCGTTGATTCAAATCATCCAATTGGTGTGCGTCAGGAATTTGTGATTGGAGGGGTAATTTCAGGAAACCGTCATAATGAACATTGGGCAATTAAGTCGGAATCTGTGGATTTCTTTGATTTGAAAGGGGATTTAGAAAGTATTTTTGATCTCTCTAACGCTGGAAAAAATATTAAATTTGTTGCAAAATCGTATCCAGCCTTACATCCTGGGCAATCAGCTGCCATTATGTTGGGTGATGAGGAGATTGGCTTTATTGGTACAATCCATCCTCGTGTAGCACAAAAATTGGATTTAAATGGAAAGGTCGTGGTGTTTGAAGTTTTATGGGATAAAATTTCATATAAAGATGTTATTCAAGCCAAAGAAGTTTCCCGTTTTCCTGCCAACCGCCGAGATTTGGCGATTATTGTGGCTGAGAATGTGACTGCCGATGAGGTGTTAACAGTTTGTCGTGAGGCTGCCGGAACACAATTAACACAAATCAATTTATTTGATGTTTACCAAGGGGCAGGAATTGCCGAAGGAATGAAAAGTTTAGCGATTAGCTTGATTTTGCAAGATAATGAAAAAACGCTAAGTGATGAAGATATTTCAGCAGTGGTAGATACCGTGTTATCTGCATTGAAAGAAAAATTAAACGCTTATTTGAGAGATTAATTTATGACACTAACAAAAGTAGAACTTGCTGAAAATTTGATTGAGAAATTCAATCTAAATAAAAATGATGCAAAAGAACTGGTTGAATCATTTTTTGAAGAAATTCGTCAGGCGCTTGAGTCCGGTGAAGATGTGAAGTTATCCGGTTTTGGAAACTTTGAGTTGCGAGATAAAACACCGCGTCCGGGGAGAAACCCTAAAACAGGCGAGTATGTGCCGATTACTGCGCGCCGTGTTGTGGTATTTAAAGCAGGGCAAAAATTGCGCGCACGAGTTGAGAAATCTAAACCAAAAGATTGATTGAATAAAAAGAGTATTCCTTGAACAGGAATGCTCTTTATTTTTTCTTGTAAGAATGGAGAATGTCCGTGTTAAAAATAAAACTAACATCTTCTGTTAAAACAAGTTTAATTATTGGTTTAGTCTTTGGATTGGCAGCTTGTTCATCATATCGCCATTCATATAACAGTCGAATGCCTGATCCGATTTATACGATGGCGCAACTTAGTGAGCAGCAACACGAATGGTATCGTACCCCTTATCGAATAGGCGGCAATACGAAAAGTGGTGTTGATTGTTCCGGCTTTGTGATGAGAACGTTTTCGGATCGTTTTGCGATTCAATTACCACGCACAACTACGGCACAATCTAAAGTAGGCGTTGAAGTTGGTTTGGATGAAATTCAAACCGGTGATTTGGTTTTTTTTAAAACCGGCAGAGGTCCTAACGGTTATCACGTTGGTATTTATGTGAAAAATAACCAATTTTTGCACGCTTCTACCAAAGGTGGTGTTATCTATTCCTCGCTGAATAATCCTTATTGGAATAAAGCATTTTGGCAAGTTCGTCGCTTGTAGCCGATTTTTTAAAATAAGCCAAGTAAAGATGAAAAAACCTGCTGAAAAAAGCAGGTTTTTTGTGTCAATTATTATAGAACTGCCAATTATTTGAACATTGCTGAAATGGATTCTTCATTGCTGATACGTCGGATTGCTTCTGCTAACATACCAGACAGTGTCAATACCCTTACTTTATTCAACGCAATAATTTCTGGTCTAAGAGGAATAGTGTCAGTAACAACAATTTCATCTAATGCTGGGCTAGCAATATTTTTCGGTGCTGAACCAGAGAAAACAGCGTGCGTTGCATAAGCAAATACACGTTTTGCACCACGCTCTTTTAATGCTTCTGCCGCTTTACATAATGTACCACCGGTATCGATCATATCATCAACCAAGATACAATCACGATCAGCAACATCACCGATAATATGCATTACTTGAGAAACATTTGCACGAGGGCGACGTTTATCAATAATCGCCATATCGGTATCATTTAATAATTTGGCTACTGCACGAGCGCGAACTACACCACCGATATCTGGAGAAACAACGATAGGATTTTCTAAATCAGTTTTCTTCAAAATATCATCCAATAGAACTGGTGAACCGAAAACATTATCTACTGGCACATCAAAAAAACCTTGAATTTGCTCTGCGTGTAAGTCGCAGGTTAAAACACGGTCAACGCCGACATTAGATAAAATATCTGCCACCACTTTTGCTGTAATCGGTACTCGAGAAGAACGTACACGCCGGTCTTGACGAGCGTAACCGAAATAAGGTACTACCGCAGTAATTCTTCCGGCAGATGCACGGCGAAGAGCATCTATCATTACCACTAATTCCATTAGATTATCATTAGTTGGTGCACAAGTGGATTGAACGATAAATACATCGGAACCACGTACATTTTCATTGATTTGGATTTGGATTTCACCATCACTGAAACGACCCACAATGGCATCGCTAAGTGAAGTATAAAGACGTTCAGAAATTTTTTTGGCTAGTTCTGGTGTTGCATTACCAGCAAACAGCTTAATGTCAGGCATTTTTAACCTCAGAGTTGGTTTTTTAATATTCAGATTGCAGTGCAATCCACACGTTAACAATTTTGTTGCATATTCTCAAGGACAAGGTATAACGGAGAACGATTTACCCCTTTAGCAACAAACCCTGATAAGTGGGTCGGGCGTTGTTGATATACGGCTATTGCAGCATCTTGCGAATCAAACTCGGCAAAAATGCAAGCGCCAGTCCCTGTTAAACGGGTCGGTGCATATTGTACCAACCACTGAATAGCTTGTTCAACCTCAGGATAATGATCTCGCACAACTTTTTCGCAATCGTTTGTATAAACATCGGCTAATAATTGTGACAAAGATCGTTTTGGCGTATTTCTCGGCAATTTCGGATCTTGAAAGATTTTTGCGGTGGAAATCGCCACATTCGGTTTTAATACCACATAATATTTCTCATCCGGTTCACAATAGCTGATTTTTTCACCGACACCTTCGGCAAAAGCGGCTTTACCGTGAACAAAAATCGGCACGTCCGCACCGAGTTTTAAACCAAGTTCGGCTAATTGAGAGAGTGAAAGATTGGTTTGCCACAAATAATTCAAGGCGACTAATGTTGTTGCCGCATCGGATGAACCGCCACCAACGCCACCACCCATCGGCAGCTTTTTCTTAATGGAGAGCGAAGCACCCAGCGAAGTTTGCGTGTATTGTTGTAATAATTTTGCGGCACGAAAAATAAGATTATCTTCAAGCACAACGTCGTCCAATTGATTTTCCAAAGTGATATTGCCACTGTTATTTATTGTTACCGTGAGCTGATCTGAAAAATCTAAAAATTGGAATAATGTTTGTAATTCGTGATAACCATCTTCACGTCGCCCATTAATATATAAAAAAAGATTTAATTTTGCCGGGCAGGGAAATGAAAAAGAACGATTTAAAAAAGAGTTATTTTCAACCATTAGAAAGTCCATTTTTTAATTTGAATTTTTAGTGTTTTATCTGGGCTACTAATAAATAAATTTTGCGGTAGCTTTGGAGATTGTTGATTATAATTTATATATTTCGCCTGCCATATTTCATTTTGCCATTGATAATCAAAATGGCTTAATAAACCCTGCTGATTCACAACATAATTTTGTGTATTTCCCGGTAACCCTTTTAACCAATTTGGAAATTGTTCTACCGGAAAATCAAAGCCGATAATATCTTGCAATAATTGATGAATATCCTTATCGGCATAATAATTCCCTTTATTATCGAAAATAATGGTATTTGTTGCTGTTTTTTCAATTGTTAATGTATTGCGACTTAATAAGGAAGAAAAATATAAACGATAATGTTGCTCATCTAAATATTGCCATTGAAAAGAGGAAGAAAAACGTTCTTTTTTACTGATATATCCTAATTGCCCTTCTGCTATATAATGGTTAATTGCATTTACCGTTTGTTGATGCTGTAACCATACAGGATCATTATGAGGTAAAGTAACCTGAGGGGTAACGAATTGTCCATCATTTGCACAGCCGACAAATAATAAGGTTAATCCCGATAATAAACCGAGCCGTACTGTCTTTTTAATATTCACTGTCTATTCCTGTTATGAGAGATGAAAGCGATATTTTAATTAAAAGTGGATGGGATGGAAAGGAGAGCAATATTTAGGATAAAAAACGGCCAATTGAAGGTTGATTTTTCATCATTTTTATAGGGTATTTTCAGTAAGTTTTTATAAGAAAATAATTTAATAAGTTATCAAAGAGAAAAGTGTGCTCCATATCGCATAATGATGATTAAAAAAAGAAAATAGGGCTAAAATACAAATTTGTAATTTCGTTTTTTAGGGGGATTTTAGTATTATTATTTGTAACAAACTTTACAAAGGAGTAACTATGTCATTAGAAATTTCCTGCAAGATTGCGTTTGTTTCGCTCTATTAAGAAGCAACAAAATTTATCCCTTCAGAAGCTTGGAAACAAATAGAAAAGCATATCCCGATAACATTATTGGAGGCTATCAATGAATACCAATCTATTATCAAAGAGATTAATGTTGAAGCTAATCGGATTGTGCTGGGTTCGGAACAGTTAGTGGAGCAGCTTCAATCACAATTAACCTCTTTATTTGAAAATATCAATCTAACTTCTGATAGACACACTAATAAATAATATGAGAAAACCTCTTAGGCTGTTTGCTTCAGCTTAAGAGGTTTTTTGTTTTCTTAAGAGGCAACCATTACCATCGCAGGACGAATAACGCGTCCGTTTAGTAGATAGCCTTTTTGTAGAACGGTAGTGATTTGATTAGCGTTGAAGCCTTCGGTTGGTTGCATTGAGATTGCTTGGTGAAGATCTGGATTAAACGTTTCACCTACAACGCCGACTGGTTCGATACCGAATTTAGCTACGGTAGAAAGGAGGTCTTTTAGGGTAAGTTCTACTCCATCAAAAAGAGCTTTTACGCTTTCATCTTCAGAGGTGTTTGGCGTTGCAGCAGCTCGCTCTAAATTATCAATTACATTAAGAATTTCTTTAGCAAATTTTTCTAAGCCAAATTTATGTGCTTTTTCTACATCCGCTTCGGTACGACGGCGGATATTGTCAATTTCAGCACGAGCTCTTAACATAATATCCTGTTCTTTTTTTGCAGCTTCTTCTAATTGACTTTCTAAATCTTGGATTTTGGCAAGTGCTTCACTTAATGGATCGATTTCGTTGGTTTTTTCTTGCTCGTTCGTTTGTTCTGTTTCTATTGATTGTTGATTGACTTCTTCATTCATAACGTTTTGTTCATTGTTTTGTTGTTCAGACATAATATTCTCCAAAATCAAAAAGGGGCATTTTACGGCGACTAGTTTAACAAAAAACACTATTACCGCCAATTATTCGGCATGAGATATTAATTAAGTCAAAATTATCGCCGATAGTTATGTTAATATAAGCCTCATTTAGTGCAATTCAAGGATTGCGTTGTTATCAATTGGGTAATTGTTATGCAAGAATTTAGAATGAAACTGCAACAGCATACATTACATCGTTCGTTTCGTACGATTGGTGTTGTAGGGCAGCCTCGACACGATGATCGTCTTCAAATGCATCAAGATCTATTTATTTGGCTAAAGCATCGTGGTTATCACGTTTTAGTTGAACAGGAAGTCGGTAAAGCTCTGCAATTGAGTGCAAAACATATTGCTACGTTGGATGAGATTGGCGCAATGGCAGAATTAGTGATTGTGATTGGTGGTGACGGCAATATGCTGGGGAAAGCACGCATACTTGCCCGTTATGATACAGCGTTGATTGGGATTAATCGTGGAAATTTAGGTTTTTTAACTGATATTGCTCCAGATCAGGTGTATGAACAATTATCTGCCTGTTTGGATCGCGGTGAATTCTTTGTAGAAGAACGCTTTTTATTGGATGTGAATGTGGAACGAGAAGGACAGGTTATTGCGTCAAATCAAGCGATTAATGAGGTTGTGATTCATCCAGCCAAAATTGCACATATGATTGATTTTCAAGTTTATATTAATGATAAATTTTGTTTTTCGCAGCGCTCTGACGGCTTGATTATTGCTACACCGACCGGTTCAACCGCTTATTCATTGTCTGCCGGTGGACCGATTTTAACGCCATTATTAAATGCAATTACATTGGTACCGATGTTCCCTCATACTCTATCTTCTCGTCCGTTGGTGGTGGATGGCGACAGCAAATTGCACTTTCGTTTTGCACAGTATAACGTGCGGCAGTTAGAGGTGAGTTGTGATAGTCAGGTGAATATTCCTTTTTGTATTGATGATGTGATTGTGGTGAAAAAGAGCGATTTGCGGATGAAATTGCTGCATTTACAAGATTATAACTACTACAATATCCTCAGTTCTAAATTGGGTTGGCTAAAAAAATTATTTTAAATTTCAAGAAATACTTTACTGTATAAAAAAACAGTATATACTGATATTTATACAGTATTGGAGGTTTCTTATGCTCACTCAATTACGCATCAATAATTTTGCTATTGTTAATCATCTTACCTTAGATTTTGCACAAGGAATGTCTGTTATTACCGGTGAAACCGGTGCCGGCAAGTCAATTGCATTGGATGCCTTAGAGGTCTGTTTGGGGCAGCGTGCTGAGAGCGGAATGTTGCGCTCCGGCGAATCAAGAGCGGATGTTAGTGCATTGTTTTCATTACAAAATAATTCTGCGGCACAGCAATGGTTACAAACACACGAATTGGATGATGAAGAAAATCCGGAAGAGTGTGTTTTGCGCCGTACAATTAGTGCAGATGGGCGCTCAAAAGGATTTATTAATAATCAACCGGTGCCTGCTGCTCAATTACGTGAGTTAGGCGCATTATTAGTGCAAATCAGTGGTCAGCATTGTTCTCAACAATTATTGAAGCCTGAATATCAATTGCAACTATTGGATACTTTTTGTCATAACCAAAGTTTATTACAGCAGTTAAATCATCAATTTCATTTGTGGAAGCAACAACAGCAAAAATTGGCGGATTTTCGTCAACAATGTGCAGAAAACGAGGCAAGAAAACAGCTATTACATTATCAAATTGAAGAATTGAATGAATTTGCCTTAAAACAGGGTGAGTTTGAAGAATTGGATTTAACACAAAAACGATTAGCAAATAGTGAATTGTTAAGTCGAGGGTCGCAATCTGTTTTACAGTTGTTGTCGGAAAATGAAACCGCAAATATCGAAAATTTATTAAATAAAGCAGTGAGCTATTTAGATGAATTGGTTGAGGCGGATGAGCAATTTAAAGAGGCACTGCAATTAATTCAACAGGCACAGATTTACGTTCAAGAGGCTTTTTCTGAAGTGCAGCATCTTGCCTATCGTATCGAGGATGATCCGGAGTTATTGGCTAATACGGAAATGCGTTTAAAACAGGCGTTACAATTAGCACAAAAACATCGAGTTAATGTTTCAGAATTACCGGTTTATCATCAGCAATTAAAGCATGAATATGAACAGTTAGCGGAATATATTGATGGCGAAGAGTTGTTAGTCGAAGCGGAACAGCAAGCTTATCAACAGGCAATGAGAATTGCGAAACAGCTTTCAGAACGTCGGCAACAAGGTGCCATTTTATTAGCGAAAGCGGTAACCGAAAAAATCAAACAGTTAGCAATGGAAAATGCTGAATTTGATATTCAGTGCACTATGGAATCACAAAAATTATCTAATAAAGGTATAGATCAAATCACGTTTATGCTATTGAGCAATTTAGGAGAGAGTTTTCAACCTTTGCATAAAAATGCTTCTGGTGGTGAATTATCTAGAATTGCACTGGTATTACAAGCTTTAACGTCAGATCAAAGTACGATTCCGACAGTGATTTTTGATGAAATAGATGTTGGAATTAGTGGGGCAACAGCTAATATTGTCGGGAAACTATTGCGCTCATTAGGTGAAAAAGTGCAGATTTTATGTATTACACATTTACCACAAGTTGCATCACACGGTCATCAACATTATAAAGTTGAAAAATATTGCAAAGCTGGAAAAACAGAAACACAAGTAAGTTTATTAAATGCTGAAGAAAGAGTAAAAGAGTTGGGTAGATTACTTGGTGGTAGTGAAGTAACGCAGTTATCGTTAGCAAATGCACAGGAGATGTTAGCGTTGGCAAGTTAATTCAGCTTTTTATAATGGATAATTCCGCCTATTAGTTGTGTATAAAACTATATAGGCGGTATATTTTTTGGTAGTGATTTATTTCGTAATACGTTTATATTTTATACGTTTTGGTTGTATAGATTCAGCACCGAAAGTTTTTTTCTTCCATTCTTCATAATCAGAGAAATTACCTTCATAGAAAGTGACTTTGCCTTCATCTCCATAATCCAAAATGTGCGTAGCAATACGATCCAAGAACCAGCGGTCGTGTGAGATAACCAGCACGCAGCCAGGGAATTCCAAAATGGCATTTTCCAATGCTCGCAAGGTTTCTACGTCAAGATCATTGGTTGGTTCATCAAGGAGAAGCACATTCCCTCCACGTTGCAATAATTTTGCTAAATGCAAACGTCCACGTTCACCTCCGGATAATTCACCAACACGTTTTTGTTGATCAACACCTTTAAAGTTGAAACGCCCCACATAAGCACGGCTTGGGATTTCAAAATTACCTATCTTCATAATATCTAAACCGCCGGATACTTCTTCCCACACGGTTTTACTATTGTCCATTTTATCGCGGAATTGTTCGACTGAAGAAAGGACAACAGTATCACCTAACGTGATAGAACCGCTATCAGGCTGTTCCTGTCCAGATAACATTTTGAATAGAGTGGATTTTCCAGCTCCGTTTGCTCCGATAATACCGATAATTGCACCTTTAGGAATATTAAAAGATAGATTATCAATTAAAGTACGATCACCATATGATTTGGATAAATTTTCCACTTCAATGACTTTATCTCCTAAGCGAGGACCAGGTGGGATAAAAAGTTCGTTGGTTTCATTACGTTTTTGATAATCGCTACTATTTAATTCTTCAAATCTAGCCATACGGGCTTTACTTTTCGCCTGACGACCTTTTGGATTTTGGCGAACCCACTCAAGTTCTTTTTCAATCGATTTTTGGCGAGCAGATTCAGTAGCAGCTTCTTGTGCTAAGCGTTTCTCTTTTTGCTCCAACCAAGAAGAGTAATTGCCTTGCCAAGGAATGCCTTCCCCACGATCAAGCTCTAAAATCCAACCGGCAACATTATCCAAGAAGTAGCGGTCGTGGGTAATAGCCACAACCGTGCCTTCATAATCGTGTAAGAAACGTTCCAACCAAGCCACAGATTCCGCATCAAGATGGTTTGTTGGTTCGTCCAATAACAGCATATCCGGTTTTTCTAATAGTAGACGGCAAAGCGCAACACGGCGACGTTCACCACCGGATAAATGTTCGATTTTACTGTCCCAATCTGGTAAACGTAAGGCATCTGCTGCACGCTCTAATTGATTCTGTAAGTTATGACCGTCGTGAGCTTGGATAATCGCTTCTAATTCAGCTTGTTCTGTTGCTAATTTATCAAAATCCGCATCCGGATCAGCATATAGTGCATAAACTTCATCTAATCGGGTTAATGCATTTTTCACTTCGTGAACTGCTTCTTCAATCGCTTCTCGCACGGTCTGTTGTGGTTCTAGTTTTGGTTCTTGTGGCAAATAACCGATTTTAATGCCAGGTTGTGGACGGGCTTCCCCTTCAAACTCTTTATCTACGCCTGCCATAATGCGCAATAAGGTAGATTTACCGGCACCGTTTAAACCTAGTACACCGATTTTTGCACCGGGAAAGAAACTTAACGAAATATCTTTTAAAATTTGACGCTTCGGTGGCACAACTTTGCTCACGCGATGCATTGTAAAAACAAATTGTGTGGACATAGTTCTCGCTGTTTGTTTTGTGATTGGATAAAAGCATTATTCTACTGGAAATTATTGCTTTTGACCATTTCACGATGAAAATTTAAGTAACACCGAAAAATTAAAAGATCTTATGAATCATATTGGCTAAATAAAACATAAAAATATGCTTTTATATACAAAATATGATTGCAACAAGGAATGTTGGAATAGTAATATCAATCAGACTATTTATATAAATAGTACACCACAGCATTATATTTAATTACCATTGCTATTTGAGGAATCTTTGATGTCAAGACCAATAAATTTTGTAATGATTTCACCCCATTTTCCCACCAATTTTGAAACGTTTGCACATAGATTGCGTGAAAGCGGTTTTAATACATTAGGAATTGCCGATGTGCCTTATGAGTCATTAAGCGAGGGGTTACGCAATTCGCTAACAGAATATTATCGTGTTGATAATATGGAAGATTATGATCAGGTTTATCGTGCGGTTGGTTATTTTGCGCATAAGTATGGACGCATTGATCGTATTGAATCGCATAATGAATATTGGTTGGAGTTGGATGCAAAACTTCGTACTGATTTTAATGTGTTCGGTTATAAGAATGAAGATATGAAAATGATTAAAACCAAATCACAAATGAAAGAAGTTTTTAAAGAAGCAGGTTTAAAAGTAGCGAAAGGTCGTGTTTTTTCTGATGAAGAGGATGCTCATCGTTTGGCTGCAGAATTAAAATTGCCAGTGATTATTAAACCGAATTCGGGTGTTGGAGCGAGTGACACTTATAAAATTCGTACAAAACAAGATTTAATACATTTCTTTGAACATAAAGCACCAAATGTTGAATATATTATGGAGGAATTTATCGATGGAGATATTGTGACGTTTGATGGTTTAGCCGATCACAATGGGAATATCGTATTCTATTCCAGTTTAGAATATTCTGAAGCAGTGTTAGATACAGTGGAGAAAGACGGTGATATGTTCTATTTTGTGCCACGTGAAATTTCACCAAAATTAATTGAGCTAGGTAAAGTTTGCGTAGAGGCATTTAATGTTAAAGAACGTTTTTTCCATTTTGAGTTTTTCCGTGTTAAGGGCAGCAACGAAATATTACCCCTTGAAATTAACTGCCGTCCACCGGGTGGTTTAACCATTGATATGTGGAATTATGCGAATGATTTTGATGTATTTAATGAATATGCCAATATTGTTAAAGAAAATAGATTCTATGCGCATATTACTCATCCGTGGAATGTAGTTTATATTTCTCGTAAGGCGAATAAAAACTATCTTAATACGACACAGGCAGTTTGCGAAAAATTTGGTAACAACATTATCAGTGTGCAACAGGTGCCGGGCATTTTTGCGAAAATTATGGGAGAAGAGGGAATTTTAGCGAGAACTGAAACTCTGGAGCAGATGCGGGAAATTATTCAATTTGCACATCAAAAACAATAATTGAGAGGAAGTGAATTATGCATTTTGAGAGAAGAAGTCATTGGAGTGGAGAATTAGGTCGTGAAATGTATTTTAATGTTTATGGTCACGCCGGTAAGCCTGTAATTGTGTTTCCATCCTCAGGCGGTGATCAAAATGAATATGGTAATTTCGGGATGATTGAAGCCTGCCGTTCTTTTATAGATCGTGGATTACTGAAGTTTTATACGCCTGATTCTTACGATAAAGAGTCGTGGTTGGCAACTTACAAATCCGGACACGATATGGCATTAGCACACGATGCTTATGATCGTTATATCATCAATGAATTGGTGCCATTAATTCGGCACGAATCGCAATGGGGTGGCGCAATGATGGCGACCGGTTGCAGTATGGGGGCGTTTCATACCATTAATTTTGCATTGCGTCATCCGGATTTGTTTGATGTGGCGATTGCGCTAAGTGGCGTTTATGATGCTCGTTTCTTTACTGGGGAATTTTATGGGGATCAGGCGATATATTTCAATTCGCCGATAGATTATCTTTGGGGACAGCAGGATAGTTGGTTTTTAGATCGTTATCGACAAAATCACTATATTGTGGCAGTAGGACAAGGTGCTTGGGAAGAGCAGCACGTTGCAGATACAGCACGTTTGCAAGAAGCTTTTCAGGCGAAAGGCATTGTCGCTTGGTTTGATTTTTGGGGATACGATGTTGATCATGATTGGCCGTGGTGGAAGAAACAGATGCCATTTTTCCTTAGCAAGTTGGAAGAGCAGGGCATAATTTAATCAGCATCGTTATTCGTTCTTTATTTTTGCCGGCGAAACCGACTCTGTTAATGCCAAATGGAGTATGAGTTTCGTCGGCAATGCTTTTTATATTAGGTTGAAAAATAGATTAAGTAGAATGGGCAATAAGTTTCTTCATCTCTTAGCCAATATTTTAAAAGTTCTTATCTTCACGATCATTGTTATTATCGTCGTTCATCTTATTGTGATTGGTGGTGCTTATTTTGTTTACTCAATATTATGAAAATAGGTGAACTTAACAATGTAATACTTAAAAATAACGCCGCCTTGTCATCGTCATAACGACCTTTCTTAATCGCTGATTTTTGTAAAATTGTTACAAAATGAGCAAACTTTAATCATTTATTAGAAAATGATAATAATTCCTAAAAAGATCTTGAAAGCAATAAATTTTTTATTGATAATGGTTCTCATTAATTTAATTGATAGTTTTTAATCCTCAATAACCTAAGGAGAATTTTGGAATGAAGAAAACCTCATTTGTATTATTACCGCTTGCTGCTTTTATTAGTGGTGCAGTTGTTGCAGATGAAGCTGATAATTTAGATGTGATTGAAGTGGTGAGTGATAACCTTTCACCACAAAAAGCAAGTTTATCCGCCGGTAGTTTAGCAAAAGTTCGCCAAGCGACTACAACCGCAGATATTTTGCGTTCCGTCCCTGGTGTAAATGTGAATGGCGCACGTTCTGTGGTGCAACGTTACAGTATTCGTGGTGTAAGTGAAGAATATTTAACGGTAACAGTTGATGGTGCAAGACAAAATGGTTACGCATTCCACCACGCTGGAAACTATGGTATCGATCCGGATATTTTAAAACGTGTGAATGTTGATGTTGGTGCAAATTCTGTGGTAACTGGCGCAGGTTCATTGGGCGGTGCGATTCGTTTCGAAACCGTTGAAGCGGCAGATTTGTTAGCGGATGGCGAAAACTTTGGCGCGAAATTCAAATGGGGCTATGGTAGCAATGCTGACTCCAATCAAGCAGCAACCACTCTTTATGGTCGTGCCGGTGGGTTAGATGTTTTAGGCTATTTTAATTATCGTCACCAAGAAAACGGTAAAGATGGTAATGGCGTAGCAAATGCAAATAAAGGCCATTTATCCAACTATTTATTCAAAGCGAAATACAATATTGATGAAGCACAATGGGTGAAATTCTCAGCGGAACGGTATAATAATACGGCGGTAAGTTGCTATCGTGCTAATTTTAACTCTTGTTTAGGGGATATTCCGAGACCTGGAGAACTGGGGTATAGTGAGACTGATCACAGCAAAGCCTTAACAGAGTTATTACGTAAAACTTATACGTTAAGTTATGGTATCGATCCGCAAGATAATCCATACCTTAATTTCAAAATTAATTTATATAATACTGAAACTGATATGAGTTCAATGGGAAAACCTCAGACGAATATTCGTACTGTTGGTGGAACACTTTCTAATGTTTCAGAAGTTGATTTATCCAGTACTCACCATACTATTACCGTTGGTGGAGAGTATTACAATACTAAATCTAGAGCATTAAATGCGCCAGATAAACCTTATCAACCAAGAACTGACAGTACTTCTGTTTATTTGGAGGATAAAATTGCGCTTGGTAATTTCTTAATCACTCCGGGTATACGTTATGACTATTATCAGGCAGATCTTGATAAGAATTTTGATAAAAGCTACCAACGTTTTTCTAAAGCACTAGGTTTAAAATATTTACTAACAGACGATTTAGCAGTATTTGCCAACTATACTGAAATCTTTAAAGGACCTGATGCTGGTGAGATTTATTTACGTGGAACCCGGAATTATTTGCCAAGTATAGATGCTATTCGAGGAAATAATAAAGAAGCTGGTATGAGTTTTGCTAAGGCAGATATTTTTGGCAATGATGATTTCTCTTTAACCGCAAAATATTTCCAAACTAAATATAATCATTTCAACACCAACACAACAACCGATCAGGGAAGCGGTTATCAAGATATTGGTGAAGTAAAGGTTAAGGGGGTTGAGGTTTCTACTGCTTATCGTATCAATAATTTTTCCATTAATGCCGGTTATGCCAGAGCAAGAAGTGAACAGCTTGACCCGTTATTTGGTTTTTATAATTTAACTGCTTTGCCGGATACCGGAGATAAATATACTTTAGGTCTAAGTTATGTTATGCCGGATTATGGTGTAGAACTTGGCTGGAATACCATTTGGGTAAGAAATATCACAACATACACTGCTGGAATCGAACGTTGTAAAGGGAAAAATTGTGACAGAACACCAAAGAAAATGTCAACTTATAAAGACAGTTATTCTGTCAGCAATGTTTATGCAACTTGGTCACCAAAACAATTACCTAGTTTAGAATTGACGGCTGGTATCGATAATATTTTTGATAAAGCCTATAAAGATCAAGCAACTAAATATTATGCTGCTTCAGATAATGAACTCGGTCGTAACTATAAATTCACCGTTTCTTATAAATTCTAAGTAATGATTTGACTTTCCGCCAACCTTTAAATAAAGGCGGAAAGCCTTTATTCCTCTGTGTTAATTAATATAAGTACATCGCAATGATGCCTTATATTTGTTGTTTTTAAAGGGTTGGAAAATGGATACATTATTTGATTTCTTACAACAATATGTTGATTACATTATTTTAGGTCTGTTGGCGTTGATGAGCTTTGTAATGGTCTGGATGGTGATTGAGCGCTTATTGTTTTTACATAAAATCAATATTAAAAATTATCAGAATATCCACGATCTTGAAATTGATCTTACACGGCACTTAACCATTATTTCCTCTATTGGTGCAAACGCACCATATGTGGGATTGTTGGGAACAGTTATTGGTATTTTGCTCACTTTCTACCAGTTAGGGCAATCGGGTGGCGACATTGATGCTAGTGCCATTATGCTTCATTTGTCATTAGCACTGAAAGCAACTGCTGTGGGAATTTTAGTCGCTATTCCGTCAATGATGTTTTACAACGGTTTAGGGCGTAAAGTGGAAGTGAAACGCTTACAGTGGAAATCTTTACAGGCGGAACAATCAAGATAGGAATGAGATATGAAGAAGTTCGATGAAATTAATATCATTCCTTTCATTGATATTATGTTAGTACTGTTGGCAATTGTTTTGATTACTGCATCTTTTATTTCGCAAGGTAAAATTAAGGTGAATGTACCAAAAGCAAGTAGCACGGTAGCATTTAAATCGGATGAACTTGCGAAACTGCTCACTATCACTAAAGATGGTGAGCTTTATTTCAATGATAAGCCGATCAATAGAACCGATTTAGAGAAAGAGATGGCGAGTTGGGATAAATCACAAAAAGTAACATTAAAAGTAGATTCTGAAGCTACTTTCCAAGAATTTGTTAGTATTACCGACTTATTAGGTAAAAATGAGATCAAAAATGTTGCCATTGTTACTGTAAAGGATAAAGGAGGCAATTAAGTGCATTACACCAAGCCTGCTTTTTATGTTACCACTGCTATTTATAGTGCATTATTTGCCGGTGTGGTTTGGTCATTTGATGGAACGCAACAGTCAGCAAATAGTATAAATGGAGAAATTTCACCAATCATTTCAATGGAATTGTTTTCTGCCAATATTGTTGAGGAACCTCAACCAGAACCTCAACCGGAAATAGAAATCAAGCCTGAACCAGAAAAGATAGTTGAAACTCAGAAACAAGAAGTTGTTCCTGATCCGACAATAAAAAAAGAATCGAAACAGCCTAAAAAAGAGATTAAAAAAGAAGTTGTAGAGCGTAAAAAGGAACATAAAAAACATCGTGATCATAAGAAAAATCATCGCCCTGTTTCGCAGGCAGTACAATCTAAAGCACAGGGTGCGCCTGTTACAACACAGCAACAAAATTTACAAGGAACAGGAACAAATAGTGATGAGCTTGCAGCATATCGTTCTGCATTAAGGCGAGAAATTGAAAAACATAAACGTTATTCGCAACGAGCAAAAATGTTGCATCGTCAAGGTACTGTCATAGTGCAGTTTACTTTGATGGATGACGGAACAATCCAAAATGTGCGGTTACATCGTTCTTCTGGTTATGAAGATTTGGATAAGTCGGCAATGGATGCAGTAGCGAAAGCCAATAGTGTTGGCATACGTCCGGCAGGTTTAGCTACAGAACAGAAAATCCCGATTAAATTTATGCTGAGATAATTATTTCTTCTTTTTATTTTTTAATTTATCCCACATTTTGTCTTCTTGTCCACGCCATAAACGTTGAATATTGTCGTGGTGACGGTAGATAAGAAGACAACAAACTAATGCGGTTGGAAAGGTGAATTCGGGGCGAAACCACCAGACATAAAATGGGATGGTTAATGCGGCAATTACTGCACTGAGAGAAGAGTAACCGGTGAGTAGGAAAACACATAACCAGACACCAAGCATAAATCCTGCTACAGACCAGCCAATCGGTGCAATTGCACCGAATGCGGTTGCTACACCTTTGCCACCACGAAAGTGATAATAAATTGGGAAAATATGCCCTAGGCAGGCACCTAAAGCCACCATTCCTAATTCAAACTGTGTTAGTTGTAGGTAATAACCGAGCCAAACTGGTAACATTCCTTTAAGAATATCAAAAATTAGCACCAGTAATGCTGGCAAACGTCCACCAATTCGTAACACATTGGTTGCTCCGGGGTTATGAGAGCCGTTTTCTCGAGGATCAGGAAGGTGAAAGAGTTTGCATAAAATGATCGCGCTCGAAATAGAACCTATCAAATAGGCAATTAGCATATAAAAAATAGCAAATAGACTCATAACTTTTCCTTTTCACTCATTTGGGCTTTTGTTTATTGTAACCAAAATTGTTAGTATAGCTACAATTAATTCATTAAACGGCGAAATTTATATGACGAAAGAATTTATTTTTATTGAAGAGTTAACTATTTTTACCACTATTGGCGTTTATGCTTGGGAACAACAGATTAAACAAAAATTAGTGTTTGATTTAGAAATGGCGTGGGATAGTGAGCAGGCGGCACGGACAGATGATGTTCAATTTTGTCTAAATTACGCAGAGGTTAGCGAATTTATCATTGATTATGTCAGTAACCGATCATTTGCATTGATTGAAAGAGTAGCATATGAGGTGGTGGATCAATTACATCAGCGTTTTCAAATCTCACAAATTCGTTTAAAACTAAGTAAGCCCAGTGCCGTTGCTCAAGCAAAATCGGTTGGTATTGTGGTGGAAAAAAGGTTTGGTTAATGATTGATGGCAGAAGAATGCCATCAAAATTTACGCATATCAATATGTGGGATATTGTCTTCCAGATAGATATCTGAAACCACAACAAAACCGAATTTCTGATAAAATTCTTGCAAATAGTGTTGTGCCTGAATTTCAATGGGATAGTTTGGAAATTGCTGTTGAATAAAAGCTAATGTGCTTCTTAATAGTGTTTGAGCATAGCTTTTGCCACGAAAATCTGGCATTACTAAAACACGTCCAAAATGAACGTACTCATTTTGGAGGCATATAGGACAAAA